>CAYQWD010000038.1:0-12351 GCA_964420955.1 uncultured Paludibacter sp.
AATTAAAAAAATATTGGCAGTTAAAAAAAACACACAAACCTGACAGATTTTTTTTTGCAACCTATCAGATTTAAAGTATTGAACTTATTAACTGCAGCCAACTTCAAAAAAAGTAGTTTTTACCTTTCAAATATATAGCAATTGCCGCGTTCTTTAAAGTTTCAGAATATCTTTGAGCAATTTGTATCCAGCCTGACTCATTCTTATCTGCATTCCGTTTTTAAGCGTTAACTGTTGTGTTTGTTTCTCATAAAGTTCAATACGCGAAATTGCATCAATATTTATGATATACGAGCGGTGCACTCTTACATACTTTGATGGTTGCAAATTTTCTTCGAAAAACTTCATGGTTTGTTCTTTAAGATATTTGCCTTTTTCGGTAAAAATTTGCACATAATCACTTTCAGCTTTCATACAGTAAATTTCGTGAACAGGAATCACATTTATTTTCTGACCACTTTTAACGGCAATTCTGTCAATATATTCTTTTGACTCTGAATTTTCATCCTTTACAGCCAAGTCTTCATTTTCTGATAAAACTGTTTCTTCAATGATTTCATCAGGTTTAATATTTAATTTAAAACTATAAATACAAACTATCAGACTATAAATAAGCAGTGAACAAAAAATCCGAAGCGGAATAATCGATTGAAATATTCTAAAGGTTTCTTTATCGGCGAAAATATTTGCTATTACATAACTAATTCCCACTACAATGGTAATAGCTATAACAAACATACCGAAATAGTTAAGGTTACGTTGAAAAACATTTAGATTTCCCAAACCGGCATACTTCAGTATGTACATTAGTAAAACTCCTGTAACAGCATATAAAAAGGTAAAAAGTAATGCATCGACTAACAAGATTACAAAACTGAAACTTGTAAATGCAGAATATATATAAAAATGTGCCAAACCATACGCCAGCCACATTGAAATGTAGTTATACAGTTTTTGCTTATTATTAAATACCGACAACATTTATTTTTTTTGTTGTGTATTGCTACTATGTATAATTAATTGCGTAATTCGCCACCGCCAAAAATGCATGATCCTTTTACCACAAGTTTACGTGTAGTATCAATTTCATCGGAAAGCATTCGCTTATCTTCAAAACCGCCAAAAACTGAATCCATATTCATTTCGACTAACCAGTTTGAAGGCACATACAGCGTAACACCACCAAAAATCGCATTTATTTCGAGAAAACTAATTCCTTCGGGCAAGTTTGTTTTACGTAAATCGAGCGTTACTCCGCCAAAAATTGCATTCACTTCGCCGCCTTTAAATTCCGGATCGAGCACTATGTGTTGTCCTGATCCAAAAATACTGTTTTTTTCAAAACCCCCGCCATGATAATTATATTCAATTTTACCTTTGTATTTGTAAGTATAATCTGAACTCCCGCGATGAAACTCTTTATTCCATCTTAGTGGCGAAAAAAAACGACTTGCAATAAGCAGAACACCTGCTACTATCAACAATAACGGCCAGTAAATCGCCGTAAAATTTTCATCGAGACCCGGAAAAGAATTCGGGAATTGACGAACTATTCTCGGAACGATAAAAAAAGTACCAATAAGAATAAGTATTATTGCCGAAGTTAACTGACGCTTGATAAGGTTATAAATACCAATTGCAATTAGTAACATTTGCCACGAAAACACAACTCTTTTAAGTTCATGGGGCAGTGCGCCAAAATTAAACAACAGCATTAAAGCTCCTATCAGCACTAAAATTAGCCCTAATCCCATCCCTTTTACAATTGCCGATGAATTTGATTTTTTAATTTCACTTTCCATTTTTTTATTTTTTTTGGGGTTTATAATTCAAGTACAAATGTAAATATGAAATTATCAATCAAAAAACAAAATCCGATGAATAACATTTATTTCCCGACAAATAATTAAAAACGATAGATAAAAAATCACTACTTACCGATAAAAATAGTTTGAATTAATTTTTTTAGCTTGTTAGATTCCTCACTATGTTCGGAATGACAGCCAATCAGCAAGTTAGGTTTTTTGGAGGAGGCAGGTTGGCGGCTTCGCCGTCAACCTGCCTCCCCCCAGTCATAATCAATACAAAGCATTGTCATTCAGAGCGTAGCGAAGAATTTCAGATGTTTAGTAGGTTAGAAGTGATAAAAAATAGCCAAATAAAATATATGGTTCGCACTAAATCAAAAAAATGATTTTAGGATACGAACCATAAAGATTAAAAATAGATGAAATATTTTCTTCTTACTTTTTCTTCAGCAAGTCGCGAATCTCAGTAAGAAGTTCTTCTTCTTTAGTTGGTGCGGGAGGAGCAGGAGGCGCTTTTGCCACTTCTTCCTTATTCTTCGAGAGTTTGTTCATGCCTTTGATGAACATGAAAATTGCAAATGCAATGATCAGGAAATCAACAGTAACTTGCAGAAAATTACCATAATTTAAAGTAACAGCTTCTACCCCTTCTTGAGCATCTTTCATTGTCCATTTCAAATCGGTAAAATTAACACCACCAAGCAATAATCCGATAGGTGGCATGAGAACATCGGATACAAATGATGCAATGATTTTTCCGAAAGCACCACCAATAATTATACCCACAGCCATATCAATCACATTTCCGCGCATGGCAAAATTTTTAAATTCTTTCAGTACACTCATAATTCGTTTGTTTTAGGTTGATTATTAAACTGAAATATTCAAATAAACATCAGCAAAGATAAAAACAAATTAAAAAAAAACAAATTTATGTGTTAAATTTTTGGGGCTTCAGAACATAACATTCAAATAACTGTTTTTTCAGTAAATAAAACAGACAAAACATTTTCAACCATGAAATTGTAGAATATTAGATAAGAAATACTTAAAATATTCAGTAAAATCTGACAAAAAAACACTAATTTTGCAGCAAATTTTACAAATTATTATTTGCAAACAAAAACAAAATCCCTAAAACAACAAATATGATAAACTACAAAGAACTTGGATTAGTAAATTCAAAAGAATTGTTCAGCAAAGCAGTAGCTGAAGGTTATGCAATCCCTGCATTCAATTTTAATAATTTGGAACAATTGCAGGCAATAATTTCAGCATGTGTCGAAACCAAATCGCCTGTAATTCTACAAGTTTCAAGTGGGGCACGCAAATATGCCAACCAAACACTACTTCGGTTTCTTGCTCAGGGAGCTGTAGAATATGCCAAGGAATTGGGCTATGCAATTCCCATTGTTTTACACCTCGATCATGGCGACAGCTTCGAGCTTTGCAAAAACTGTATCGATTCAGGATTTTCATCAGTCATGATTGATGGCTCACACCTTTCTTACGAAGATAACATAGCACTTACAAAGAAAGTGGTTGAATATGCACATGCAAATGGAGTTACAGTTGAAGGTGAACTTGGTGTACTTGCCGGAGTTGAGGATGATGTTGTAGCTGAACATCACACATATACCCGCCCTGAAGAAGTTGTTGATTTCGTAACCCGAACTGGAGTTGACTCTTTAGCCATTTCTATTGGCACATCACACGGAGCAAATAAATTTACTCCTGATCAATGTACGCGCGATGAAAACGGAATTCTTATTCCACCTCCATTGCGTTTCGATATTCTCGAAGAAATTGAAAAACAAATTCCAGGATTCCCAATCGTACTTCATGGAGCTTCTTCTGTTCCACAGGAATATGTTGAAACTATCAACAAATACGGTGGCGCTCTGAAAGATTCCATTGGCATTCCTGAAGACCAATTGCGACGTGCTGCAGCATCAGCAGTTTGCAAAATAAATATCGACTCTGATGGCCGCTTGGCAATGACTGCTGCAATACGCGAAGTTATGGCTACCAAACCCGGTGAGTTTGACCCGCGCAAATATATAGGACCTGCACGCGATGAACTGAAGAAGTTGTATATGCACAAAACAGTAAATGTGCTTGGAAGCGCAGGGAAAGCATAGTTTATTGCACTTAAATTCTTACAAATACAAAGCCGGATTTCTTTGATACTTCAGAAATCCGGCTTTTTTTGGGCACAACTTAATTTTCTAATCCTTATTTCAGTAAATTTGAAAGAAATTGTTCCAGCTCTTCCGGCTTCATATTCGTTTTAAGTTCACCATTAACTGCACAGGCTATTCGTCCTGTTTCTTCTGATATAGAAATTGCTATAGCATCGGTTTGTTCAGCGATACCTAAAGCTGCACGATGACGCAAGCCTAATTGTTTCGGTATGGACTGATTGCGCGAAACAGGCAAAATACAGGCAGCCGATTTCAATCTTCCGTTTGATATAACAAGTGCCCCATCATGCAGAGGACTGTTTTTAAAAAATATGTTTTCGATTAATCGTGAATTTATATTTGCATTTATCTGTTCTCCTGAGTGAGAGTATAACTCAAGATCATTTTCGCGCGTGATAACTATCAAAGCTCCATTTCGAGACTTTGAAATATATTTACAGGCAAGTACAATCTGAACTATATAAAAATTTCGATCGGTATTATCAGACTTTGCATCTCCTAAGAACTTTTTAAAAAAAAGCATGAATTTTGAACGGCGTTTCGAACCAATTCTTGAAAAAAACCGTCGAATTTCTTCCTGAAACAACACGATAAGTGCAAAAGCGCCTACACTGATAATTCTGTCGAATATCCCACCCAGCAATTCCATTCGAAAAACATGAGTTACCAAAAACCATACAATAATAAATCCCATGATTCCGATAAACACATTAATGGCGCCACTCCGCTTCAACAGTTTAAAAGTCTGAAAAAGTAAAAGTGCCACCAAAAATATGTCTATTATATCTTTAATTCCTATTTGAAAGCCCATACTTAATCATTTTTTTCATGATGCAGATTCAGTTTTAATAATTTTGTGCTCCTATTTAGCATTATCATTTTTTGTGCACAAGTTATACATTGAAAAAATTCTTACAGCTTCCATTGCTTCTTTTACCTCATGTACTCTTAATATAGAAGCTCCACCCATAAGTGCAAGGATATTGGCTGCTGTTGTAGCATTCAATGCTTCTTCGGCAGTAATATCCAATGTTTTATAAAGCATTGATTTGCGCGAGATTCCTACAAGTAACGGTGCATTCAGTTGTTGAAAATAAGAAAGCTTGTAAAGCAACTCAAAATTCTGTTCAATGGTTTTGCCAAACCCAAAACCAGGATCTACGATTACATCTGATGCGCCAAGCAATCGTAATTGCGCAAGTCGCTTTTCGAGGTGCTGAAACACTTCAGTAACCACATTTTCATAATCTGTATGCTTTTGCATGTTTGATGGATTTCCACGTGTATGCATTAAAACATAAGCTACCTGAAGATCAGCCACTGTTTCTAACATCAAATTATCAAGCGTTCCTCCACTGATATCATTTATCATTGCTACTCCAAAATTTTTCACCATCTGTCTTGCAATTCCTGCCCGAAAAGTATCGATTGAAATAAGTGTTTCGGGAAATTTTTTTAAAATAACACCCACACCATCAGACAAACGCTGCAACTCTTCTTCGGGAGAAACCATCTCAGCTCCCGGCCGTGTTGAATACCCGCCCACATCAATAATACTTGCTCCATATTGAATCATTTTTTCCACGTTTTTAAGTAATGTTGAATCGCTTAAAAAACGACTTCCCTTGAAAAATGAATCAGGAGTCAGATTTACAATTCCCATTACAATGGGCGATGACAAATCAATAAGCTTGTTATTTAACTTGAGTTGAAACCTCATGGGGTTTATAATATTTCTTTGAAATTTCTAAACTGTTAAGTATATGCGCAAATTTAAGCAAAATAATACAACATGCAATAAGAAGTTATTTTTTCCGTTTTTTATGGAGAAATGTATTACTTTCATAGATAATAATCAGATTGCTACGAAACTACTCACAAAAAAATATACATTTGCAACATTTACAAGGAAAAATGATTACTTTTGCACTTCAACTAACAAAAAGCTGATAATTAACATTCTCATATTGCATATGAAAATCAAACTTATTCACAAATCATTAATGCTTGGCGCTATTATGCTGGTTGCTGGCTGTGCGAGCAACGATGAAAAAATATCGCGCGTTACCGGTTGGAAATACAACGATAAAGAAGGAACAGGATTTATCGTTAAAAACGGCTATAAACTGCAAACGCCTCCCGGCATGGTTGCCATCGAAGGAGGATCTTATACCATTGGCGAAAAAGGAGAGTTTGTAACAGCCCAACGCGACAATCGCCGTCGGAGAATTACTGTTAGTTCTTTTTTCATGGATCAATACGAAATTCGCAACATTGATTGGCGCGAATACACAAACTGGTTGAAGGTTGTATTCGGAAAAGCTGCTCCAGAACTTGTAAAAAAAGCTCAACCAAACGAAAAAGTCTGGCGCGAAGAATTGGCATACAACGAACCTTATCTGCAAAATTATTTCAAACATCCCGCTTTTGATCAATATCCTATTGTAGGTGTAACATGGGAGCAGGCGATGGATTATTGTGCATGGCGAACCGACCGTGTTAACGAAATGGCGCTTGTTAATGCTGGAATTATTGCACCGCCAAAATTCAACACCGTTCATAATATGAACAAAGATTCAATTGCCAAAATCTTTGTTTTCAACACACAGAAATACCTTTATAATGATCCATACACCCCAGCAACAGGCAAAAGGCAACTTAAAGATCTTATGGGACAACAACGTAAAGCAGACATCTCTGACGGTATTTTTTTCTCTGAATTCCGTTTACCTACAGAAGCTGAATGGGAATTTGCTGCTTACGCGCTTTCGGCTGATAAGGAAGGTATAATCCCTGATGGAAAAATTTATCCTTGGAAAGGCTCACACACCCGAAATATACAGAAAAAGCATTTAGGAATGATGCAGGCAAATTTTGTAAGAGGACGTGGCGACATGATGGGCCCATCCGGAAGTCTTAATGATAAGGCTACAATAACTGCACCTGTCGATGCTTATTATCCAAACGATTTCGGTCTTTATAATATGGCCGGAAATGTTAATGAATGGGTACTCGATGTTTATCGATCTACAAGTTACGATGAAGTTGTTGAATATAATTCATTCCGTGGTAATATTTATTTAACTCCAATTATCGAAGGTTACAATGAAGCCGGAAATCCGATTTACAAAATTGATGAATATGGCCGCATTGCCACTGAGGTTAAAGAAGGCGATGATGTTCGCAATTACCGCGATGGAGATAAAGAATCGCAGCTACAATTCTCTCTGAATAATCCTAATGTAAATCGCCGCGATACCAGCGATATTACTGATATATTACGTCCGGTTATAAATGATAGAACTAGAGTTTACAAAGGTGGCTCATGGAAAGATCGCGCCTTTTGGCTTAATCCATCTACCCGTCGTTATCTTGCACAAGACCAGTGTACTAGCGATATTGGATTCCGTTGTGCTATGAGTATGATTGGCAACAAAGATAAATTATCAAAAAGATAGTATCATTTGCAATAAAATCTACAAAATCGCAGGCACCTGAAAACTTTAATTTGGTTCAGGTGCTTTTGTTTTTATTAAGTTTTTTATCAACGAAATTTTTGTAATTTTGTATTATTATAAAAAAAAAAATTTATTTATGAAAAGAACAGTAATCAAAGATGCACTTAAAAGTACCGATATTGGTTCAGATATAAATGTTAAAGGCTGGGTAAGAACTCGCCGCGGAAATAAAAATGTTAGCTTTATAGCATTGAATGATGGTTCTACCATCAATAACATACAAGTTGTGGCTGATAATGAAAAGTTTGGTGATGAATTTCTTAAACCTGTAACAACAGGAGCCTGTTTGAGTATAACAGGTACTTTAACCGAATCGTTGGGCAAAGGGCAATCTGTAGAAATACATGCAAATCAAATTGAAATCTACGGAACTGCCGATCCTGAAACATATCCACTGCAAAAAAAGGGTCATACCCTTGAATTTTTACGCGAGATTGCACACCTTCGACCCCGCACAAACACTTTCAGCGCTATT
This sequence comes from uncultured Paludibacter sp., assembly GCA_964420955.1. Lineage (GTDB taxonomy): Bacteria > Bacteroidota > Bacteroidia > Bacteroidales > Paludibacteraceae > Paludibacter. Next base: position 8,006 of record CAYQWD010000038.1, read on the forward strand.
TTTCGCATACGCCATGAAATGGCAATGGCAATTCACCGCTTTTTTCATGAAAGAGGCTTTTATTACTTCCACACGCCCATTATTACTGCTTCGGATTGTGAAGGTGCAGGACAAATGTTTCAAGTAACAACACTTAACCTTTACGACCTGAAAAAAAATGAAGAAGGATCAATCTTGTATGATGAAGATTTTTTCGGAAAACAAGCTAGTTTAACAGTATCGGGGCAACTTGAAGGGGAACTGGCAGCTTTGGCGCTTGGTGCAATTTATACTTTCGGACCGACTTTCAGAGCCGAAAACTCTAACACACCCCGTCACCTTTCGGAATTCTGGATGATAGAGCCGGAAGTTGCATTCAACGAAATAGAGGATAATATGCAGTTGGCTCAGGATTTTATCCAATATTGCATTCAATGGGCGCTCAACAATTGCAAAGATGACCTTGATTTCTTGAGTAATATGTACGATAAAGAATTGTATGAACGTTTGAATTTTGTTGTAAAAAACGATTTTCAACGTTTAACTTATACCGAAGGAATAAAAATACTTGAAGATGCTGTATCAAAAGGTTACAAATTTGAATTCCCTGTTGGTTGGGGAACCGACCTGCAGTCGGAACATGAAAGATATCTTGTTGAACAGCATTTCAAAAAACCAGTAATACTTACCGACTATCCTAAAGAAATTAAATCGTTTTATATGAAGCAAAACGATGATGGAAAAACTGTTCGGGCTATGGACGTTCTTTTTCCGAAAATCGGAGAGATTATTGGTGGATCGCAACGTGAAGAGGACTATGTAAAATTAAAAACTCGTGCCGCGGAAATGGGTGTACCCGAAAAAGACATCTGGTGGTTTCTCGAAACACGAAAATTTGGCACCGCCCCACATGCAGGCTTTGGATTAGGTTTTGAGCGATTACTTTTATTTGTTACTGGTATGGCAAATATTAGAGATGTGATACCTTTTCCGCGTACACCGAACAATGCTGAGTTTTAATTGTTATCGGTAAACTGTTATGCGGTTTAGAAAGTTATTGAATAATCTAAACCCATTTACTCATACTTCATTTGAATGAAAAACAAACAAACAATAATTAACTTACTAATAATGAGCAAAACAAATAAAACAGAACTCGAAAATGTAGTGGTTCGGTTTTCAGGAGACTCTGGAGATGGCATGCAGCTCACGGGGACTTTGTTTTCTAACCTATCAGCCATTCTTGGCAACGAAATATCAACTTTCCCTGATTTTCCTTCTGAAATTCGTGCCCCACAAGGAACTATTGGTGGTGTTTCGGGTTTTCAGGTTCACTTGGGAGCAGGCAAAATATACACACCGGGCGATGATGCTGATGTGCTTGTTGCAATGAATCCTGCAGCACTCAAAGTAAATGCTTCCGGAGTAAAAAAACATGGAATTTTAATATTCGATGCTGATTCATTCCATAAACAAGATTTGGATAAAGCCGGTTTTAAAACCGAGAATCCATTCAAGGAAATGAATATTCCCGAGTCGATACAACTGATTCCCGCTCCACTTTCATCATTAACACAGGAAAGTCTGAAAGATTTTGGGATGGATAATAAAACCACACTACGCAGCAAAAATATGTTTGCTTTAGGGCTAATTTGCTGGCTTTTTAATCGACCGATTGACCATGCGATACATTTCCTTCAGAATAAATTTGACAAAAAACCTTCGGTACTCGAAGCTAATGTAAAAGTATTGACCGATGGATATAATTACGGACAAAACCTTCATCTATCGGCAATTCGATTTCAGGTTGAGAAATCGCTTGATACACCCAAAGGAAGATACACCAGTATAAACGGTAATAAAGCGACTGCTTGGGGTCTAATTGCAGCAGCAAAAAAAGCAAATCTCCAGCTATTTTTAGGAAGTTATCCAATAACACCTGCTTCGGAAATTATGCAGGAATTATCACTTCGTAAGGATATGGGAGTTAAAGTAATTCAAGCTGAAGATGAAATAGCAGGTATTACTACATCGATCGGAGCTTCGTTTGCAGGCTCACTTGCAGCAACAAACACCTCAGGACCTGGTCTTGCTTTGAAGTCGGAAGCTATTGGTTTGGCAGTAATGGCTGAATTGCCACTGGTAATTATTGATGTTATGCGTGGCGGACCATCGACCGGATTACCTACTAAAACCGAACAAACCGATTTGCTGCAGGCGCTTTACGGACGAAATGGAGAAAGTCCTGTTGTGGTATTGGCTGCTTCAACTCCTGCTGATTGTTTTCACTATGCTTTTATTGCTTCGAAAATTGCATTGGAACACATGACTCCTGTGATTCTACTTACTGATGGATTTTTAGCAAACGGCACTTCGCTTTGGAAACTTCCCAAACTTGCCGAGCTTCCATTAATTCTTCCAAACTATGCAAAACCAGGAATGGAAGGCTTAAAAGTTACTTCACGCAACGAAAATTCTCTGGTACGTTATTGGAGTATACCCGGAACTGAAGGGTTTAATCACAGAAACGGTGGACTGGAAAAAGATTATTATTCAGGATCGATATCGACCGACCCAGTTAACCATCAGAAAATGGTGAATACTCGTCAGGAAAAAATTGATTATATCAGCAATACTATTCCAGAACTTGTTATTGAAGGCGATGCAACAGCCGATACACTTGTAATAGGCTGGGGAAGCACACATGGTCACATAATGAGCGCTGTAAACAACCTGAACAAAGCCGGAAAAAAAATGGCATTTGCACATTTCAATTATATCAATCCTCTCCCAAAAAACACATCCGAATTGATTAATAAATACCAAAAACGCGTAGTTTGCGAACTCAATATGGGTCAATTTGCTACTTATTTGCGTTCGAAAGTGCCGGGTGAGTACATGCAGTTTAATAAAGTTCAGGGACAACCTTTCACAGTCTCTGAATTGGAGGAATTTTTGGTAAAATTATAAACAAAAATATCTTGATTAAATTTTCAAGCTATAAAAAAATTTTATAATTGAATTTTATATTAAAAAAATATTATCATGGATACAGCAATAATTCAACAATACACAGCTAAAGATTTTAAAAGCGACCAATATATACGTTGGTGTCCCGGATGTGGCGACTATGCAGTACTTAATGTTTTACAAAAAGTTATGGCTGAGCTAGGCATACCACCACACGAAACCGTAGTAATTTCTGGTATCGGGTGTTCATCGCGCTTGCCTTACTATATTTCAGGCTACGGCTTTCATACTATACACGGACGTGGCGCTGCTGTTGCAACGGGAGTAAAAGTAGCAAATCCGAAATTAAGTGTTTGGCAAATAACGGGCGATGGCGACTGCCTGGCTATTGGTGGAAATCATTTTATTCATAGCGTAAGACGAAATATAGACATAAATGTGATGTTGTTTAACAATCAGATTTATGGCTTAACCAAAGGACAGTATTCGCCTACTACTCCAAAGAATTTTGTTACAAAATCTTCGCCTTTCGGTACTACCGAAAGACCATTTCGTCCGGCTGAGCTTACTATTGGAGCTCGCGGAACGTTTTTTGGTAGATTATTGGATGTTGATCTAAAATCATCTCAAATTACAATGACTGCAGCGACCAAACATAAGGGAACATCTGTAATTGAATGTTTGGTTAATTGTGTTATTTTTAACGATGGCGCACACGGCTATTTGTCTGAAAAGGACTCCCGCTACGATCGAATTGTGATTCTTGAGCATGGCAAACCTATGATTTTCGGAAAAAACAACGACAAAGGTTTAATTCTTGATGAGAAACACAATCTCAAAGTTGTAACTTTAGGCGAAAATGGTATTAACGAAACTGATATTCTTATTCACGATGCGCAATGCGACGATTACAGCATTCAAATGAAACTTGCTTTGATGCAGGCACCAGAATTTCCTATTGCCATTGGTGTAATTCGCGATGTGCAGGAAGAAACGTATGATGCTGCTGTGGAAAATCAGATTGCTGAAATTCAAACGATATCAAATATTAAAACTTTTGACGATTTGATTGACTCCTGCGAACAATGGGATATGTAGTTTTTCAGAACAAGGAACAAAGACTTGATTGCTTGAAAAAAATAAACAGTAAAAAGCTACGGAATTATTTCGAAGCTTTTTTTTAACAATTATAATTTTTTGAATGATAAAAAAATTTTGAAAATGTGGTTTTTCTTGCATACATTTGATTTTTTTCTACATTTAACTTATTAATAGTATCGAAAAATAAATGAATAAGTAGAGTCTGCCGAAAACCACTATATCTTTCATTAATAGGATATTATCAAAATTTATTTGTATTTTTGCTTGGTACATGACAAAAAATAGAACGCAGATTC
>CAYQWD010000039.1:0-12348 GCA_964420955.1 uncultured Paludibacter sp.
GACCTCTTCGGAAGTAAGCAAAACAGCACAAATCACTTGCAAAGCCTCGTTTTTAGCTCCTTGCGGATGTATTTCACCTTCAAGTTTTCTTTTGCCTTCAATTCTGAACGAAGCCATTTTAATAAATTTTTTTTGTGTTTTAAAATTTAATGAGTATCAAAAAAAGAATACAAAACCAAACTGTTACTTCTTTTTTTGTTTGTTCTTTTTACTGTAAAGTACATCTCTCGACTCTACAAGTTTTAAAAAATCATCTGCTATATCTAGCTTACCTTTTGACAGAAATCGAAGGTCATCCAGAATTTTCCGGTCTTCAACCACTTCTTTATTCCAGGTCAGAAAACATTTTTTCATTTGGTTGGCAATAAGTCTGATAAGCTCATTTTTCTCGTCCCCATCAGGGTAATCGCTAACCTTATTAATCATTTCTTCAAGCGTTCTGCCATAATGCTGAAAATATATGCGTGAGTTTTTGTAAGGAATTGACTCAGGACGAGTGTAAAGATTTTCAGGCTGCAATATATCGTAGGGATAATCAATATCGAGTTGAAAATCGGACATAATGGCAACATGATCCCACAATTTATGTTTGAAATCGTTCACATCGCGTAAATAGGGAAACATATTACCCATAATATTTACAATGGTTTTTACACATCGAGTTCTTTCCTCTCTGTCGGGAATACTGACAGCATGTTTTACCATTTGTTGTATATTTCGTCCGTATTCAGGCATTATAAGCCTGCCTGTTAGTGTTGGATATTCCATTTTATTATTTAGTTATACGTTACAACCCCAAAACATCTGGAACGAGTTATAAAGTCTGTATTATAAGTTTCTACTTTTTTCTTAATTTGCGTTTTTAACCAAATAAATAAGTGTAGGATAATGGTCGCTGTAACCATTGAGCCATATTCCGGCAGAATGTGTACGTTTTGGTGAGCCTTTAAATCTACCTTCCTGTACAGTAAGAAAAGGACGGTTAAAAACTTCGGAGCGCCAGTAAGTTAATTCAGAACGATTGCCACGTGCAAGTTTTGGTGAAATTATAATTTGGTCGAAAAGATTCCACTGATCATTGTATGCAAGCGATCCGATTCCTTTATCGTGAGTTCTCCAAAAAACGTTGTAAAGGTCTGTTTCCTTCATTTCTTCTACAGTTTTGCGTGCTTTAAGATATACAGAACAACTTTCGTTATAAGGATCATCATTCAAGTCGCCCATAACTATAATTTTAGCATTCACGTCTTCTGTGAATAATGAATCAACAATGGAACGGGTGAGTCTGGCAGCAGCATTTCGCTTAGGTCGCGATGCTTCTTCGCCTCCCGTACGTGAGGGCCAGTGATTAACGATTACATGTATTTTTTCATTCATCAAATATCCACTAACCATCAATTGATCGCGGGTCAGAAATCCCGGATCTTCTGTTCGCAAACGGTATGATTTACTATTGGTAACAATAAAATAACGGGGATTGTAAAGCAATCCAACATCTACACCGCGTCTGTCAGGGCTGTCGTAGTGAACAATTTCATATCCACGGGCAGCAATAGAGGGTTCTTTCACTAAATCTTCGAGTACAAAACGGTTTTCGATTTCTGAAAGTCCAATAATAGTTGCGCCAACCGAAGAATAATCAAGCCCTAACTGCGAAATAGCATAAGACATGTTTTTCAACTTGGAAGTATATTTGAGTGTATTCCATTTCATTGCCCCGTTGGGTAAAAATTCTTCATCGTTATTTTCCTGGTTTATTGTATCGAAAAGATTTTCAATATTATAAAATGCGATACAACTGAGATTTACTTTTACATTGTCAGGCAATTTGCTTGTTTGGTCAATATTTTTTCCTGACTTGCATGAACTTAACATAACTATTGATAAAATTATTATCAAAACACTATAAATCAACCTATTCATAATTTTTTTTGAATTAATTCGTAAATAAATTTTTGAACAACAAAAGTGGCAAAAAAATGTGAAACAAAAAAATAAAAAAATATAATGAAACTCTGAAAACTTCAATATAATTTTATTATTCTGATTTTAAGACTTTTACCAATTAATTAAATTAAAAAAAAATGAGTAAAAACTTTAGTTATCTTAAATTATTAACTTCGATGGATATTTATGAAGAAAATATGATATCTCATATCGAATTTTTTAGTATTTTAGCGTTCTTTTTGTCGTTAAAAAAAATAAATCACAAAGCAGAAATATTTATGAGAAAAATTTCATTTCTTTTTATAATGTTGACTGTAGGGAGTACTCTTTTATGGTCACAAACAATTCTGAAAGGAATTGTAAAAACATCAGACACTAACAACCCTTTACCTGGTGTCAGGGTAACGTTGTTGAAACAAAATATCTCAACACAAACAAATGCTGAGGGCGAATTCATGTTTTCATATATTGATACAGGCAACGATGAGTTAAGTTTTTTTCGTACAGGATATCTTACACAAATTAAACTGATTTATATAAAAGCCGAAACAGAAAATGATGCAGGAACATTTATGCTCAAACCCGATTTGGAAACTGATTTGAAGCAGGATGTAGTACTTCAATTAAGTGAAAGTCAGCTCATTGACGATGACAGTAGAATTCAGAATATTTCTGGCGCTTTGAATTCAAGAGACGTTTATACATCACAAACCAGTTTTGCATTCAGTCCGATGCGTTTTCAGATGCGTGGGTATGATAATACATACGAAACTACTTACATAAATGGAGTTCATTTCAATTCGCTCGAGCGCGGTGTGTTTAATTATTCTGGACTTGGAGGGCTGAACGATGCAATGCGCAATCGCGAGGAAGTGAACGGATTAATGACCAACACTTTCAGCTACGGAAACATAGGTTCTACTACAAATATTAATACTCGTGCTACCAATTATGCTGCAGGCGTCAAAACAAGTGTTGCTTATTCAAACCGAATGTACAAACTCCGTGCACAATCAACCTATGCAACCGGACTCATGCAAAACGGTTGGGCATTTGCAGCTTCGGGCGTTGTTCGATGGTCAGACAAAGGAATTGTAGATGGAACTTTTTACAATTCTGCAGGATATTTTTTATCGGCTGAAAAAGTTTTCAATCCACAACACAGCCTGTCGCTGGTAACATTTGGCGCACCAACCCAAAGAGCGCAATCAAGTGCAGTAACACAAGAAGTGTATGATCTTGCCGGCTCAATTTATTATAATTCATATTGGGGATATCAGGAGGGTAAAATGCGCAATTCAAGAGTGGTAAAAAGTTTCGATCCTACCGTTATTTTAGCCCACGACTTCAAAATTGATGAAAAACAAAGAATTAGAACAGGAATTGGGTATCATTACAGTTTTTACAGCAATTCAGCGCTTACTTTTTATAATGCTCCCGATCCCCGCCCCGATTATTATAGATATTTACCATCGTTTCAAACAGATTCATCATTAGCCGGAAACATATCGGAAATGTGGAAAACAGATACAAAAGTTTCACAAATAAACTGGGATGAACTTTACAGACGCAATGCGTTAAATAATGAACGCGATCCGAACAGTATAGCCAAATATGCCGTTGAGCGACGTCATAATAATCTGGTTGAACTTGCTCTCAACTCACATTATACCAACCAAATTTCTAAAAGTCTGAAACTTTCAGCCGGAATTGAAGCAAAAGCTTCGAAAGGAATACACTTTAAAACGATGGATGATTTAATGGGAGGTAATCAGTGGATAGATATCGACCAGTTTGCAGAACGCGATTTTCCTACAAATCCCAATGTTATTCAGAACGACTTGAACAATCCAAACAGAATAATAAAAAAAGGCGATATATTTGGATACAATTACGATGTCAACATCAAACATTTAAGCGCTTATGTAAAAAATGAATGGAATTTGCCTCAACTTGATATATTTTATGCAGCCAAAATAACTTACACTGAATTTTATCGTTTCGGACACATGCTGAACGGACGGGCTGAAGCGGTAAATGCACAATCATATGGTAAAGGTAAAGTTTGGTACACTACAAATCCATCGATAAAAGGCGGTTTGACTTATAAAATTGACGGTCGCAACAGATTATATATAAATGGACTAATGGAATCAAGAGCGCCACAGGTAAATAATGCTTATGTTTCGGTTCGTATAAAAGATACAGCTGTTCCACTCCAAAATGAAGGAATTGTATCTTCAGACATAAATTATTCATTCAATTATCGTGGGTTCAGAGGAAGAATTACAGGATTTTTCACTCAAATAAACCATACAGGCGACCTTTACGGATATTACGATGACGAAAATCAGACTTTTGTAAAATTCCTGCTTTCAGGTTTAAACAAACAATATTCAGGCGTCGAAGCTGGAGTTGAATTAAAGCTCAATTCAAATTTTTCAATTTCGGCAGCCGGAACTTATTCCGATTATCGTTATACAAATAATTCGACAGGTATAAAAAGTTACGAAAATGGAAAATTTGCTGATTCTATGGACTCAGTGATGACAAAAAACATGAAAATTGCTGCAGGACCTCAACTTGCAGCTAATATCACGCTTGACTATTTTCATCCAAAAATGTGGTTTGCAGACATTACATTGAATTATTTCGACAATAACTATCTCGATTTTGCGCCAAATCGTTTTACCAAAAAAAGTTTGGGTCTTTATGTTACCGAAGAAATGAAAAAGACGCTTGGAACTCAAGAAAAGCTTTCCGGAGGATTTATGCTCGATGCATCACTGGGAAAACTTTTCTATCTAAAGGACAGACGCTCACTAAATTTCAACCTGAGTGCAAGTAATATTTTGAATAACACCAAAATGATCACCGGAGGATTTCAGCAGGCACGTCTACCTCTGAATGATAAGGTAATCGATGTTAACGCTCTGAATAAATTTCCAAACAAATATTATTATGCTTGGGGATTCAATGTATTTTTGAATATTGGATATAAATTTTAACTGAAATAATTCTTTACAAAAAGATAAACATGAAAACAATTCATAAAATTAGCATACTTATTCCGGTGTTACTTGCTGTAATTTCGTGTCAGCAAATCGATTTCGATGCTATACCAGTTAATCGCCTGCAGGGTGATTCGTTAACAGCAAACACTACCATCGAAAATTTGATAAACACTTATAGAACAAAAACCGACTTATATACAGATTTAACACGCAACGGTACTAACAGCGGCTTATTTACTGCCGATACGATTAAAAGCGGGTCTGATGTTATCATCAAAGGCATTGTTACAAGTTCAGATATCGATGGAAATATTTACAAATATATTACAATTCAGGAACCGGGTGGACGTGCCATAAAAATTTCTATTGATGCTGCAGGTTTGTCTGCGTTGTATCCCTTAGGGCAAAGAGTTTGGGTAAAGTGCAATGGACTTTATATGGGAAACTATGCACAGTCGCCTCAAATTGGCACAGTATTTTTTAATCTGGAAAGAGTTTTTATTCAAACCATTATCACTTTCAACCAAACTACACAGAAAAACGATACTGTAAAAAAACCTGTATACCGTAAAGAACCAGGACGTATTCCTTTGGTAATTGCCGAAAAGGCTATTCGCTCTTATGGAATGCCAAATCCTTCGCTTATTGTGCCCGATACATTGACTATTGCCCAATTAAGAGCTGCAGGAGAGTCAGTTATCAACAAACTTGTATGTATTAAAAACGCTTACTTTACCGGTAGAGGAGCTGATTTCAACATTCCTAAAGCGCTGAAGCAAGAGGAAATGATTTTTGCACCATCCACAAATGGAATTGGTTTTCCTCAATCACGCGAAATTCAGGATGGCACAGGCTCAATTTTCGTTTCGACGAGTGAATATTCCAAATTTGCAAATACACGTCTTCCATCCTCTGAAAATCGTGGAAATATTACAGCGATAGTCGGATGGTACAACGATAAAAAACCGGGAGTTAATCCAGCAATGATAACCAATGAAATTTATCATCAACTAACAATTCGATCTCTTAAAGACTTGGGCAAAGGATTCGAAAAATTTCATTCCGAAATTGCCAATTGAAAAATCATTAACACGTATTTCAATTAAAAAAAACAAAAACAATCATGAAACAATTCATATTAAAAACAGGAAAATTGCTCACGGCTGCCTTGCTAATTTCTTCGTGTTCGAACCTCGAAGAATCAGCATTTTTGATTAAACCTGACAACGGAGGCGATATAATTTATGCTGAAACTTTCGAACTTGGCATAGGAAAATTCACCCAATTCAGTCAGTCGGGAGATGAATTTTGGGCGTACAACTCTTCAGGATATGCCATAATTACAGGTTTTGTTGGAGGTGTAAACAAAGCTAATACCGATTGGTTAATTTCGCCCGAAATTGACCTTACAAATGTCGAAAAAGCAAATCTAACATTCGATCATGTTGCTCGCTATTTTGCCGATGTAACCAATGAAGCAACTGTTTGGATTTCGGAAAATTATACAACAAACACTAATCCGGCGAATGCCACATGGACACAACTGAAAACCGGTGTTTTTTCCGATCCCGGAAACTGGAATTTTGCAAGTTCCGGCGAAATAAGTCTGACTGCGTATGCCGGAAAGAAAATTTTTATAGCTTATAAGTATATTTCTACGGCAACCAAAGCCGGCACTTGGGAAATTAAAAATTTTCTGGTAAAAAAAGGCGAAGCTAAAGTTGATGCTGAACTTATTTACCTGGAACCTTTTGCTTCTAATCTTGGACGATTCTCAGAAGTTTCAGTCAGCGGAACTGAAAAATGGTATGTAACCAACGGCTATGCTTATATGACAGGATTTGTCAGTTCGACCAATAAAGCCAATGAAGATTGGTTAATATCTCCTGAAATAGACCTGACAGCGCAAACTGCAGCTAATTTTTCGTTCGATCATGTTACAAGATATTTCGGTAATCTTGCATCGGAAGCTACAGTTTGGCTATCGACCAACTACACCGAAGGATTACCATCAACTGCAACTTGGACACAAATCCAGACAGCTCCATTTTTCGACCCCGGAAGTTGGACTTTTTCCAATTCAAAAAAATTAAGTTTAACCAAGTGGGCTGGCTCTAAGGTACGTATTGCATTCAAGTATATTTCTACTACTACCAAAGCTGGTTCATGGGAAATTAAAAACTTTCAGGTTTACAGTGGCGAAGCCAATGGCACAGATATTTTGCCATATAAAGTTTCAGAAGCAATAACAGCACAAAACGGTGCTACAGGATGGGTCGAAGGTTATGTAGTTGGATACTCTTGGCCATTTAGACAACAATGGGCATACTATTACAGCGCCGACACTTGTACGCAAATTTCTAATATAATTCTTTCCGATTCACTTAGTAGGTTTTTTACAAGCACAAGTCTGGCTGTACAGCTACCGCGTGGTGGTGCAAGAAACATGCTGAACCTTGCATCGAATAAAAATATTTACAAGAAAAAAATTAAAATTTTTGGCACTCTAAATAGTTTTCAGGGAATAGCCGGGCTTGTGAATCCTATTGAATTTATTTTACCTGATGGCACAAGAGGCACTTCAAATACAACAGTTGTATTTTCCGAAACATTTGCTACCAACTTAGGAAGTTTTACTACAAATAGTATTCTTGGTGCGCAATCTTGGCGATTCCAATCAAGTTATGCTATTATGTCCGGATTTCAGAACAATACAAATTTTGCTAATGAAGATTGGTTAATTTCTCCTCAAATTGATTTAACTAATTTAAATTCGGCTGCATTGAGTTTCGATCATGCTCTGAACTTTGCTACTGCTGCAAGAATGGTAACTGAACAAACGCTTTGGATTTCCATCGATAATGGAACAAAATGGGAAGAATTGAAAATTCCTACTTATCCAGCCGGAAATAGCTGGACATTTGTTAATTCAGGCGAAATCCCTATTGATAAATACGCAGGGAAGCAAGTGCGAATTGGATTTAAATATCTTTCAACTACAGCAGCTTCTGCAACTTGGGAAATAAGGAATTTCAGAGTTTACTACTAAAATAACAAAAAAAATCCCGTACAATAATTATTTTTTGTACGGGATTTTTTTTGTTGTATTCTTTTAATGATCTACATTAAATACTGTTCACTTATTGACCGGTTATTCTGAACCCTCGATATTGTTTCGGCAAAAAGATTTGATACAGTTAGAATTTTAACCTTGCTACAAAGTGAACAATCGAATGGAATGGAATCGGTAAAAACAATTTGTTCCAATGCCGAATTCATTACGTTTTCAATTGCTTTTCCGGACATTACACCGTGTGTAACAATTGCTCTAACACTTTCTGCACCTTCTTCCATAATCAGATTTGCTGCTTTACAAAGCGTTCCTCCAGTATCCACCATGTCGTCAACAAGTATAACATTTTTCCCTTTTACTTTTCCGATAATTTTCATTTCGCTTACTTCATTAGCCTTTTCACGTGTTTTATATCCGAGTACCATAGGCACATCGAGCAGTTTTGCATAAGACCCGGCGCGCTTCGAACCACCCACGTCAGGCGAGGCAATAGCGATGTTTTTCATTTTCAACGAACGAATGTAGGGTATAAAAATGGTCGATGCATATAAATGATCGACCGGTATATTAAAAAATCCCTGAATTTGATCGGCATGTAAATCCATAGTTATAATTCTGTTTACGCCTGCAACGCTTAACATATCAGCTATAAGTTTTGCTCCGATGGAAACACGGGGTTTATCTTTTCTATCCTGACGCGCCCATCCGAAATAAGGTATTACGGCTATAATTTTGTAGGCTGAAGCTCTTTTAGCTGCATCAATCATGAGTAACAATTCCATTAGATTATCTGAATTCGGGAAAGTAGACTGCACAAGATAAATGTACTGTCCCCGTATTGACTCTTCGAAAGAAACTGAAAACTCACCGTCTGAGAAATGCTCAATACGCATTTTACCTAATTCGTAACCGAGACTTTGTGCAATTTTCTCGGCAACATACCTGCTTTTGGTACCTGAAAAAATTTTGAAGGGAGCGCTACTGACTGGCATGAAATATCTGTTTATTTATTTTTCAGAAATTTTTTGCAAAAATACAAAAAATAATACTTCCCCTACCCGACTTTTTAAAAAAAACAAGTCAAATTGGTGATAAAAAATTATAGATGATAAACAAAGTTGCAAAATTATTTTTAATTATTAAAAAACGAATCAAATTCAAGCATTTAATAGTTGACATTTATTAACAAGCTACTTTCTTTAAAAATTAGTATTGAAATTTTCCGCAAACGTTTGAAGTAATATTTCACAATTATTTATATGATGTTAAAGCATTGTAAAAATTTATATTATAATTTTGAAATTATATTTTAAAACTTTACACATACAACTAATTTTCAGATATATATGAAAATTCGCTTTAAAATTTCATTCAAAACCCGTTGGGGTCAACAATTACTTGTAAGCGGCAACTTTCCGGAATTGGGAAACGGAGATTTTAAAAAAGCGCTTCGGCTAAATTTTTCAGATAATAATTACTGGGAAGGTGAAACAATAGTGAATTCTGATCAAATAGAAAAACTCGGATACAGGTACATTTTATTCGATGAAGATTCAAATAATTTCACTGAGGAATGGGGCGAATACAGAAAAATTCCGAAATACAATAATAAAACAGATTATTTATTTCTTATTGATTCATGGAATTCAGCCACTGCTATCGAAAATATTTTTCTTACTTCACCATTCCGAAATGTGTTAATGAAAGATGAGCATGAATCCGAAACGAAAATCAAACCTGAAACACCAACACATATTTTTAAAGTGCAGACTCCGTTTTTAAAAAAAAATGAAAGTATTTGTATCATCGGAAATTGTGAAGTTTTAGGAAACTGGTCGGTTCATAAACCAAAATTATTACAATATAATGAAGAAGGCTTCTGGACTTGCAACTTAAATTTAAAAAAACTGCAAAAAACATCAATCTCGTATAAATACGGAATTTTTAACACTGAAAGTGGAAACTTCAGTTATTTCGAACAAGAATCTGACCGTACCATAGAGATACTGAACAGTTCGAAAATTTTAACAATAATAAATGATGGATTTGTCAGAATGACTACACCTGGTTGGCGTGGAGCCGGTGTAGGACTGCCTGTTTTTAGCATTCGAACCAAAAACAGTTTTGGTACAGGAGATTTTGCCGATTTGAAACTACTGATTGATTGGGCAAAACATGTAGGGCTGAAACTAATACAAGTACTGCCATTAAACGATACAACCGGAACACATACAGATGCAGATGTTCTCCCTTATGCAGCAATTTCAGCATTTGCACTTAATCCTCTGTTTTTGAACTTACCCGCCATTGGCAAACTATCAGCAAACAATGAATTGCAAAAAGAATTCATCGAACTACAACCAAGATTAAATGCACTTGAACGAGTAGAATTTCTTGATGTTATTAATTTTAAATTTAAATATGCAAGGGAACTGTATTTTTTGAATAAGGAAAAGTTTTTGGGAGATAAAAATTTCCAAACTTTTTTCGCTAAAAACGAATACTGGTTAGTTCCATATTCGGTTTATTGCGTTATGCGCGATAAATTCGGGACACCCGATTACAAGCAATGGAACGAATTTTCAAAATTTGATGTTAAAATTATTGGGCAATTAGCTGCACCTGAGAGCAGTTATTTTGATGAAGTTGCGGTTAATTATTTTATTCAGTATCATTTGCATTGTCAGCTTTCGGATGCTGCAAATTATGCACATGAAAAAGGTGTGATACTGAAAGGCGACATTCCTATTGGAGTGAACCGTAACAGTGTGGATACATGGGTATCGCCACAACTTTTCAACATGCACAAACAAGCCGGAGCGCCTCCCGATATGTTTGCTGTAAAAGGTCAAAATTGGGAATTGCCAACTTACAATTGGGATATGATTAAACAAACAGGTTTTGAATGGTGGAAAAATCGTTTAAATCAAATGACCAATTACTTTGATACCTTCAGAATAGATCATATACTCGGCTTTTTTCGGATTTGGGAGATTCCACTTCATCAAGTAGAAGGAATTATGGGAAATCTTAACCCTTCAATTCCGGTTCATATTAATGAGTTTTCAGAAAAAGGAATCTGGTTCGATTATAACAGGTTTTGCAAACCTTATATAAACGATAAAATTTTATGGGATTTGTTTGGCGATGATTCATCATGGGTAAAAGCCAACTGCCTGCAAATAGATGACGGTTGGATTTTACGGCTTAAAAATCCCTACATGAGTCAGGTTTTCGTAGATCAAATGTTTGTTGATGGCGAAATATCAGAAAAAGTACGCAATGGTTTGTTTGAATTAATTTCAAATGTGTTATTTTTTGAGGTCGAAGGAAGTAATCAAACACTTTTTTATCCTCGATTTGGAATGGAAAATTTGCGGACATTCCTGGAATTGGAAGAAACGCTACGTTTCAAGATTCACGAAATATATATCGATTATTTCTACCGCCGCCAGGATGCATTCTGGTATCGGTCGGGAATGGAAAAACTTCCTGCACTAAAACGTTCTACAAATATGCTGATTTGCGGTGAGGATTTGGGAATGATGACAAACTGTGTTACTTCCGTGATGAAAGAACTCGGAATTTTGAGTCTCGAAGTTCAGCGTGCACCAAAAACCAACACTTTAGAGTTTGCACATCCCAACGATGCTCCATATCTTTCAGTTGTAACGCCATCCACACACGATATGAGTACCATTCGTGGTTGGTGGGAAGAAGATAGAGCCGTTACACAACGCTTTTACAACTCACAACTTGGGCATTATGGTACAGCGCCTTACTTCTGCGACAGCTGGATTTGTCGGGATATCCTGCTTCAGCATTTATATTCTCCGGCAATGTGGGCAATCTTTCAGATGCAGGATTTGATGAGCATCTCAGATAAAGTAAGAAGAGAAAATCCGCATGATGAAAGAATTAATGTACCTTCAAACTCTAAATTCAGTTGGCGATATCGCATTCATTTAAATTTGGAAGATTTGTTAATAAACAATGAATTTAACGATGAATTAAGAAATTATATTCAACAATCAGGCCGGTAACAAACTACAGTGTAATTTAACTAATTTGTTTTTGGTTTAATCGTTCATCTTCTGAACTAGGATTATATACTGCTTTTTGATTTGAATTTATTTTCCCATTTGGCGTATAGTTCCTTCCTATCGGGATTGATAACATCAATTATTCTGTTTTTTTTCATTCTTGAAATGCCCTTTAATTGCTTTTCGCTGTTTACTGTGGGGTCGTTATAAAATAAAACAATTTGTATTAAATCAAGCTGTTATGTAATGACACTATTGTAATTCTAAAAGG
>CAYQWD010000040.1:0-12329 GCA_964420955.1 uncultured Paludibacter sp.
CATTCGGCGCGGATTATCAATTTCGGTTTGCAACCCGTGAAAAAATCTTGATTTTTTTAAATTCAATGTTAGTTTATTGTCAAAATTTTTCTCCGCTTCAGGAATTGGAACTTTACTTTCGGGAAAAAACGATGGTACTTCTTCAGGCTTTTTCACTCCTAAGCTAAATACAAATTCACTACCATCAAAGTTTGATGTTAATAATTCCGGCTTTTCAGTTTGCTGAATTTTTCCCTTGTCGAAACACCACATAAGTAAACCTGCGATTGAATTTATTTTGCTTATATCCTCCGGTATTTTCACTTTCTCGGTAAAGCATATCAGCTGATGTTTTGCTCGGGTAAATGCCACATACGCCAGGTTGAGATTATCGATAAAACGATGCATTTTTTCATCGAAATATTCCAGCGCGAAAACGGAGTTTTCAAGCTTTTTGTTGTACTCCACCGGCAGAATTGATAAATCGTTAAACGGTTCGACTGCAGGTGAACACCACAGATAATTAACCAGATTTCCCTTTTTCATATCGAGTTCCCAGTTGCAAAAAGGCATAATCACTACTTTAAAATCGAGCCCTTTCGATTTATGAATGGTCATAATCTGGAATGCATTCTGGTTTTCGGGCACCGGTATGAATTTTTCACAGCCGGTTTCATCCCACCATTTCAGAAAACTTACCATATCAGATTTTCGTCCGGTCGAAAAATTGTAAACTTCATCGCGAAAAGCCTGCAGGAAAACAACATCGTTATTCCATGTATTTATGCTGAAAATGCGAATTATTTGTTCAGTCAACTCGTAAAGCGAAAAGTTTGCGGCATCTTTTAGCGCTGCATTTTCATCGGGCGTGAAAAACTGAGAAAACTGCACGTTTTCAGCCTGTAAGTTAAAACACTCACTGAGCGCCTGTTGATCATTCAATCCGTTTTTCCCTCTCAGATACTCAAAGCTTACATTTAAGGCGCTTATAACATCATCGGGCTGAACAAACAACCGCAATAAACTGATTATAAAATTGACACCGCCCGATTTACTGATTTGCAAACCTTCGTTGCCAAGTACATCGTAACAGTAATTTTTTTTCTGCTCATTTGATGAATTTTTTTTATATTCAAGTAATTTTTGGGTTATCAATTTAATGTCTTTTTTTTCGCGCACCAAAATTGCCACATCCCGCGGACTGAAACCTTGATCCTGAATATTTTCGAGTAAAACTGGCAGATTTTCGAGGCTCATGTTCTTCCATTTTTCATCGTTCATACCTTTTTCAATGAAAGTAAATTGGACGAATCCTTCATCTGCTCCTTCTGCGACTTTCTGTTCAAGCTTATCATAAGCATGAACTATTGCTTGTGTCAAATAGTTATATCCTTCCTTTTCATGTTTATCATTTGGAATTTGAGCATTCAGATTTGCCTGTAAAACCCATGAAGCATATCTGAAAAGTGCATTATTGAAATGAACGATACTGCGATCGCTGCGCCAGTTTGTATCGAGCGTGGTTTCAGCCAATTGTTCTCTTCTGAAATCATCGAAAATAGCTTTGTCAAGAAGTTTCCAGTCAGAATTGCGCCAACGGTAAATACTTTGTTTCACATCTCCTACCACCAAGTTGAACCCATCACCTGCCAGACTGTTTTCAATAAGTGGCTTAAAATTTTTCCATTGCAGCGCCGAAGTGTCCTGAAACTCATCAATCATGAAATTATCAGTATAAACACCGGTTTTCTCAAATATAAACGGCGTATCGCTTCCATCGATAATTTTATTCACAAGCATATTGGCGTCGGAAATAAGCATTGTGTTCTGGTCGCTGGTAAGTGCTTTAATTTTGGAATCGAGATGCGAAAGCACCCCAAGTGTATTCAGGTTTTTCAGAATAATCTGGGCTGAATTATATGGACTTTTATCTGTGGTCAGCAACCGGATAACATCACTGAAACATTGTCCAAGTCCGCCATTGTAAGCATTTGTAATTCTATCTATAATATCTTTACTTTCTTTTTTTCTATAACAGTTTGTTACATCTGCAGCCATTTTCTGAAAATAAACAGTTGCTTCTTTATAATTTTTATTTTGAATTTCGTCAAATTTTTTAGTTGCGCTATTTGAAAAATTTGAATGTTCCAAATCAAACTGACCCATGATTTCCATTGCGCGTTTACCGGTTCCTGACAGTGCTTGTTCATAGGTTTTAATTGTTTCGAAGAGTTTCTTTTTATATGTATTCAAAAAATCATGATTTTGAATTTGTGCGGCTATTTCAGAAGATTTCGACTGGAAATTTTCCTTGAATAGTTCCCTGCCCAGTTTCAGGATATTTTCGTGAGGATTCCAGTTGCGAAAATCTGTTATTAGATCGGAAGAAAATTGTGTTAACCATTTCAGTAAATTGGTGTCAGTATTTCCTTCGAGTTCAACAAAGAGATTATCTGTAGCCTGCAGTAAAATATTTTCGCTATCGAGCTCAAGATTATAACTTCCGTTAATTCCATTCTCGCGTGCAAATGAACGAATGAGCTGCTGAAAAAAACGATCGATGGTACTCACCGAAAAAGCAGAATAATCGTGCAGGAGCGAAATCAGAATTTTTCGTGCTTTTGCATTAACACCTTCTTCTGTAAGATGAAATTTCAACATCAAACCTTTCCGATAATCAGATGCATCGCCATTGGCAAGATTGAAAAGTTGCGAAACAATGCGACTTTTCATCTCCTCTGTAGCTTTATTGGTAAATGTTACGGCTAAAATACGACGATACATTTTGTTATTATTCCTTTGTGAAAACAAAAGTTCGATGTAGTCGCCGGTAAGACGATGCGTTTTCCCCGAACCGGCTGAAGCACGATATACGTTAAGCATAATTCCTTTATTTTTTCAACAAAGATAAGATTTTTAAAAATGAAAATCGTAAGTAGCAAGTATTTAACGTTCACATTGTTTTTTCATGTTCAATAGACATAATTATTATTGGGGGACAAGCGACTTCCCAGTTGCTTGTCCCATACAAATATCAATAAATATAAAACATATCGACAAAAAAAATGAATAATCAGATGAAAGAATCGTATATAATTTTTTATAACTTTGTAAAAAACTCAATAACATGACAAATGATTGTAATTGGCCCGGTAATGACACACTTATGCGCCAATATCATGATGAAGAATGGGGAGTACCACTCCACAATGATGTAAAATTGTTTGAATTTATGGTGTTAGATGCTTTTCAGGCAGGTTTGAGCTGGAAAACCATTTTGCATAAACGTGAGAATTTCAGAAAGGCATTTGATAATTTCGATGTCGGGAAAATCTCAAATTACGATGAAAATAAAATTGCTGAACTTATCAATGATGCAGGAATCATTCGCAACAGGTTAAAAATTCGTGCAACAGTTATAAATGCCAATGCTTTTATTCGAGTGCAAAAAGAATTTGGCAGTTTCGATACATATATCTGGCAATTTACAGGTGGCAAAACCATTGTGAACAACTTCAAAACACTTTCCGAAATTCCTGCACGCTCACCCCAATCGGATGCAATGAGCAAAGACCTGATAAAACGCGGTTTCAAATTCGTGGGATCGACAATATGTTACGCTTTCATGCAGGCAGCCGGTATGGTGAACGACCATTTGGTGGATTGTAGTAAACGAAATATTTAATTTATTTTCTTCCGAAATCAGCCGGAATTTCGCCCCACACTTCGGTTTCCCATTTCAGGATTTTTGTAGTGTAATTGTTTTCAGCCAACCATTTTTCAGCCCTTTCGAGCAATTGGAAAATCCTCACATTGTTTGGTGTGCGTTCAAGTTTCGATCTGTGTTTTTTAGCTTTTACCCATCCAATGGCTGTTGCACTGTCTGAATAAATTGGCACATCACTGTTTTTTTGTTTCAACAATGCCAAGCCATGCACAAGCGCCAAAAACTCACCAACGTTGTTAGTTCCTTCCACAAACGGACCTTGTCGGAAAATTTCCTCACCGGTTTTTGTGTAAACACCGCGATATTCCATACTGCCTGGATTTCCGCTGCACGCTGCATCTACAGCTAAACTTTCCTTAACGGGAAGTCCGAATTTTTCAATCTGCTCTTTTGTTGGCGATGGTTTTTTTTGCCTTTTCCCAATATATTTCCAGTAAGGCGAAAGAAATGCTTCACGGGCTTCTTTTTCTGTATTAAAACCTTTAAAAATAGCGCTTTCGTATCCATGCGTTTGCTTTTTACATTCGTCCCACGAATTATAAACTCCCGGTTCGCGCCCTTCCCAAACTACAAAATATTTGTTTTTCTTTGCCACTTGATTTAGTTACAATTTTTTTTACTCTTTACTATTCATTTGATAAAACAAATCAACAACACGAGCCGGTTGCACATGTGCTTTTAAAAATGTAATTTTGTACCGCCTTTTCGTACAGTAAACAAGGAACAAAGATACTAAAAGCAGAATAAAGACTAAAAGTACTCGAAACACAGAACCTGAAACACGGAACTAAAAAAATGCCTCTGTAGTTCAATGGATAGAACGGAAGTTTCCTAAACTTTAGATTCGGGTTCGATTCCCGGCGGAGGTACCACAAAACGCTGATAAGATATATTTTATCGGCGTTTTTTTATCATTTTTTCCGAATTTTAATTTGTATTATCAATGCTTATATAGTTTCCCGACTTTCAGTTTATCACCAGAATCATCAACTTCGAACAAATGGGGCACACGATGATAACGTCCGTTTATGTTTTTATGACTGTGAACAGACATTAGTAATTTTCCTTCGAAAGTACGGAATAACATACCATGCCCGAAGTTGGGTGGAGTTATCGGTTCAGGTTCATGAATCCATGGTCCGGCAAGTTTGCCGCTTTTAGAATATGCCACTCCCTGCGTATAAACATCGAACAACCAACTTGTCCAAATTATACCAAGCTTTCCGGTTTTTGTGAGAAAGAGCCAGGGACCATCGGTTACTTTGTTAAAAATTATATCTCCCTGTTCATCCCGCTCTTTGCTCCATGGTGAATCACTTGCACTGAATAAAAGTTTCGATTTACCAACAGAACCACTCAAATCTGGTTTCAGTTGTATTGCTTCTATAGTCCCGTTCCAGTTTTGCAGCCATTCGTAACAGTAAATCATGTAAGGTTTCCCGTCTTCCACCCAGAATGAACCATCGAGTGTAGGCATGTGTCCCGGTAAATATTCGGCATCTTTCATTGGTAAATAGATTCCGTCAGGTTTATTGCTTACCATTACATGACAGGCTCTTCGCTCAATTTCATTGCCCCGAACAGTATCAATTTTCACATCGCGGTTGGTGAAAGTTGCAAAATAATAATACTTACCCTTATATTTATGGAGTTCGGCAGCCCAAATCATTGGGTTGGGTCCCATCCACGATTGTGGATCGGTTTTTACTACCCCAAAGGGTCCAGTCCATAATTTCAAATCTTTACTTTTCCAAAGCATTCCACCAGTACCGGTCATGTAATATGTTTTGGTTTTTTTGTCGGCAAGTATTGACGGATCACTCAGACGAATTGAATCTAAAGGAATGTTTTCTCTTACTCTCGGCTCCCTATTTTGAGCTTGTATAATCGAAATTACTGCTATAAAACCGATAATCACATTGATTTTTATCATTTTTGAAAGTATTGAATTAAATTACGAAAAAACGTTTAAATAAGAGCCACCAAACACCTTCCGATGCGCAGGAACACCATTCACGATTCACCAAACACATTAGACAAAATTTTTCCGTCCCTCATTTCTACAACTCTGTCTGTAAGAGCAGCCAATTCTTTGTCGTGCGTTACTATTACTTCGGTTAGTTCAAATTTATCGCGCAAGCTAAAAAGCAATTTATGTAAATCTTCTTTGTTTTTAGAATCGAGACTACCCGAAGGTTCATCGGCAAGAATTAGCGATGGGCGGTTAATTAACGCGCGGGCAACTGCCACTCGTTGTTTTTCGCCGCCAGAAAGTTCCGATGGTTTATGCTCAAGCCTGTCCGATAATTGAAGATATTCGAGTAATTCCATCGCATAAGCGCGGGTTTTTCGCTTATCATTTCCTCCTATCAGCGCAGGTATCATCACATTTTCTAAAGCAGTAAACTCTGGCAGCAACTGGTGAAGCTGAAATACAAAACCAATGTGCCTGTTACGGAAAGCAGCAAGCTGTTTCTGATTTAAATTTTGTATGTTTACATTATCAACATGAATTTGACCTGTATCTGCTTTATCAATAGTACCGATGATTTGCAGTAATGTGGTTTTACCGGCACCACTGGGGCCAACTATTGATACTATTTCACCTTTACTGACCTCGAGATTTACACCCTTAAGCACTTCGAGTGCATCAAAACTTTTATGAATATTTATTACTTTAATCATCGTATTAAACAGTTGATGTTATATCTTGATTCGCAAAAATAATGAATTATTGCTGTTATTTCGGTATTATTATGAAATTAGTTTTTCAGAATAATACTGTATTGAATGAGCAACTTTTCTTTTGGAGCAATTTTATATTTTTGAATTACGACAAAAATTCGGAAATATGTTGTTGAAAATTCAATTCAAAATAAAAAATTGAATTAAGAATATTTTCATAGTTATTTTCAAATATTATCATGCTTAAGGACTTTTGAACTGAAATTGAAATTTTATGCAAAAAAATGTACACACATAGTGTTATAAAATCTTTATTGAACGATATTAATCTGAAAAAAGCAAATCAAATCTTTCAAAAAAATTATCTTTATCCCGCATTTCAAATGAGAAATATACAGAACCAAATCAACAGGTAAAAAATCCTTTAAGAATTCAAATTATTTTATGGTTAAACATTTTGAACGTTTTCTGAATAAATTTATAACTATAGTAGAAAAAGGAGGAAATGCTCTTCCTCATCCGGCAGTTTTATTTGGCATTTTCGGAATCATAACTCTATTTGTTTCAGCATTGGGTCACTTGTTGGGATGGCAGGGAATCAACCCTGCTACCAGCGATACAGTGCATGTTGTCAACTTACTTTCGGTAGATGGATTACATCGGATTTTACTCGAAATGGCAAACAACTACACCGGGTTTGCACCGCTTGGAATTGTAATGGTAGCACTGCTTGGCATTGGTGTTGCCGAAAGCAGCGGGCTAATAAAAGCAGCTATCAATGTTTTGCTGTTGCGCACTCCACGTAAATGGATAACATTTATGGTGGTTTTTGCCGGCATCCTGTCTAATATTGCTTCCGACTTGGGATACCTGCTTATTATTCCTCTGGCAGGTGTAATTTTTCATTCTCTTGGCAGGCATCCTGTAGCGGGAATGTCGGCTGCATTTGCCGGAGTAAGTGGTGGATTCAGCGCGAATTTAGCTATCGGAACAATCGACCCGCTATTAGCAGGACTATCAACTGAAGCAGCTCATATTATCGACATGAATTATTATGTAATGCCAACCGCCAATTATTATTTCATGGCTGTGTCAACATTTATTATAGCAATTGCTGGAACATGGGTAACAAATGTATGGGTTGAACCACGGCTCGGAAAATACACAGGCGATGTAAAAGAGGAGTCTTTTTATCGTTTGTCTGCTGACGAAAAAAAAGGGTTAAAGCGTGTTTTGTGGCTTTTGGGTGCATGGTTTGCGCTATTTCTTGCGGGTTTAATCCCTGATAATGGTTTTCTCAGAGGCAGTGACAATACGGTGCTGCATTCGCCATTGCTGAAAGGATTTATTTCTGTACTTTTCTTAATGGCATCGAGCTGTGGGATAGTTTATGGTTATGCTGCAGGTACATTTAAAAAACACGATGATGTTATAAACAGTATGAGCTCAAGTTTCAAAGGGTTGGTTTCATTTCTGGTTTTGGTGTTTTTTGCAGCTCAGTTTGTTTCCTGGTTTCGCTGGAGCAATCTGGGAATGATTCTGGCAATAAATGGCGCAAACTTTTTGCAAAGCATTAATTTAGGATTAATTCCACTGGTAGTGATTTTTGTGATTTTTTCGGGCTTTATCAATCTGTTTATGGGCAGCGCCTCGGCAAAATGGGCAATAATGGGACCTGTTTTTATCCCAATGTTCATGCTTATGGGCTATTCGCCCGAACTTTCGCAAGTTGTTTATCGTATTGGCGATAGTGTTACTAATATTATTTCTCCCATGATGAGCTTTTTTGCGCTGATTATTGTTTACTTTCAAAAATATGAACCTAAATCGGGAATGGGAACTCTTATAGGAACTATGCTACCTTATTCTGCTGTATTTTTTGTATCGTGGACGCTTTTACTGATTGTATGGATATTGTTGGGGTTGCCCTTGGGTCCTGAAGCGGGGATTTATTATGGAAGATAGATAAAAAACTATGATTGAAAACGAAGATTCTTAGAAAGCAAATGCTGAAACAAAAGGATAAAAAACAGTGAACAACTCATTTATACAAGTTGAAGGAGTTTCAACACAAATAATCAAAGCATTTTTGAAACTTTTTAAACACTGATTTCTATAATTATAAGTGCCTGTTTCTGACTGAAACTTACACTTATCAACTTTCAGCCTATCGTAACTTCACCACAAATGCTTGTTGAAAGAAATGTTTTTACAGTTTCGTTATTTCTGTATTTTCCCATTAAATACATTAGTTTCGCCACGAGCGCTTCTGTAGTTATATCGTAACCACTTATTACGCCCGCATTCATCAGGTTCAGACTCGTTTCGTACCTTCCCATCTCTACCGTTCCGGTACTGCACTGCGAACGATTTACGATAATTATTCCACTTTTTGAAGCTTCGAGCAGTGCATCGAAAAACCACATTTTGCGAGGCGCATTTCCGGCGCCAAACGATTCGAGCACTACCGCTCTAAGTTTCGGGATATTAAGTATCGCTTTAACAGTTTCGGGTGTAATGCCCGGAAAAAGTTTAAGCACGGCAACATTACGGTCTGTTTTTGTATTGAGCACTAGTTTCGTTTTAATGTCAGTATAATGTATATAGTTGCTATAATACTTTATATGCACACCAGCTTTTGCCAAAGGCGGATAATTGTAGGAATTGAAAGCATTGAAATGTTCAGCATTTTTCTTGGTAGTTCGGTTACCGCGAAAAAGCGTATCTTCAAAAAACACACATACTTCAGGAACAATAGCCTGTCCGTTTTCATAAGCCGATGCTATTTCTATGGCAGTAAGCAGATTTTCCTTGGCATCGGAGCGTAACTGCCCTACCGGAAGTTGTGCTCCGGTAAATATTACAGGCTTTGTCAAATTTTCAAGCATAAAGCTCAGCGCTGAGGCAGTGTAAGCCATAGTATCGGTACCATGTAACACAACAAAACCATCAAACTCTTCATAATTTTCAAAAATCGTGTTGGCAATTTTTTCCCAATGTTCGGGTCCCACATCCGAAGAATCGATGAGCGGTAAAAATGGAACACTGCTGATGTTAATGCCCGTACTTCTCAATTCAGGTAAAAACTCGCGCAATCGTTCAAAATTTATTGGACGCAATGCACCTGTTGCAGGGTCTTCGGACATACTTATGGTGCCACCCGTAAAAATCAACATTACTGATTTTTCCTTTTTCAAAACATCTGTAATTTTTGTAAATTATTGCGCAAAGATACTGTAAATTATTTACTCTTTATGCTTCTAATCAGGAATATATGTAATTGTAGTTTTACGTTTCATTTTGTTAATTATTTAGCCTGTTAATGTTATTATGCTTATTTTTGCAATGCTTTTCTGTACAAATTTAAAATTTCAGAAGTTATATTTTCCCAAATTTCAAATCCACGAAACAATTTTAATCAAATATCAACCAATCAACTCAAAATGAAGCCAATTTTTCTTACCGGTTATATGGGATCAGGAAAAACCACTATAGGAAAAACCCTTGCTGATACATTGCAGTATCAGTTTATCGATCTGGACGATTATATCGAAAAAAAATATGCACGAAAGATTGCTGAAATTTTTGCGTTAGAAGGCGAAATTGCTTTTCGTGAAATTGAAAGAGATTGTTTGCACGAAATAGCAAGAAATAAAAATGCAGTTATTTCAACAGGCGGTGGAGCTCCCTGCTTTTTTGAAAATATGGAATTTATGAATACCAGTGGAATTACGGTATATCTTAAACTTGGCGCTGAGCTGCTTGTGAAACGACTTTGTGGGAAAAACAGAAAAAAAAGACCTTTGATTGCAGGAAAAAGCAATAAAGAACTTGAAAAACACGTTATGGATCAATTAAAAATTCGGGAACCTTACTACAACAAAGCAAGTATAATAATTGAAAATTATGATGCGGTTATAACGCTCGCTGAACTTGAGAAAATATTAAAAATTAAGTATAAAAACGAAACACTTCAGAAAAATGGCAATAGAAAAATGGACTAAAGATAATATCCCTTCGCAAGAAGGAAAAATTATGATTGTAACCGGCGGAAACAGCGGATTGGGATATGAATCTGTGAAAGCCTTTGCCGAAAAAGGCGCGCAGGTAATAATGACCTGCCGAAATCTGAAAAAAGGCGAACAAGCCCGAAAGCATATCCTGCAACATTGTAATAATGCTAAAATTGAAGTTATGCAACTCGATTTGATGTGTTTTAAGTCCATTCAGGAATTTGCAACGACATTCAAAAATAAATACAGCAGGTTGCATGTATTACTGAACAATGCAGGTATCATGAAAGTTCCCTATCGCGAAACAGATGATGACATCGAAAGCCAACAGGGAACAAATCATTTCGGGCATTTTGCACTGACAGGATTTTTACTTGAAACACTGAAAGCAACTCCAATGGCAAGAGTAGTAAATGTTAGCAGTTTGGCGCACCGTTTCGGCGAGATGGATTTCAACAATCTACTTTACAAAGAAGCAAAAGATTATTCGGACTGGAAAGCTTATGGGCGTTCCAAACTGGAAAATCTGCTTTTTACTTTTGAATTGCAGCGATTTTTTGATAAAAACGACTATAAAATTTCAGCATTGGCTGCACATCCCGGAGTTTCGGGCACCAATCTTTTCAGCCATATCGGAGGCAATAAAATTCAGAAAATTTTCCGTCCGATTTTCGATCTGTTTGTACAGTCGCCACTTATGGGCGCTTTACCGCAATTGAGAGCTTCGGTTGACCCGCAAGCCATCGGCGGAGAATTCTACGGTCCCGATGGTCGTGGAGAAATGAAAGGACATCCCGTGAAAGTAAAAGCATCGGAACTTGCGTATGACAATGAAGTTGCAGCTAAACTCTGGCTGTTTTCTGAAGAAATAACCGGAGTGAAGTTTGTATAATTGTCATTTATACGAACACAAAAATCACTATTTTAATTTTTTGCATTTTAATTCTGATTTCAAAATCGCAATAAAAAAAATTCTGTTCGAAAGTTGTAAATCAATAAACTTTTGTGGCGTTTATTTTTAGCAATTCCATTGATTGTTGATAAAAATACTCATGATTAATCTTATAAAAATCAAGATTATTCCTGTTTTTATTCAAAAAAAACTTCTCATTTTTCTATCAGAATACAGTAAAAACTTCCATTATTGATGAAAAATTTCTATCTTTAAAGTTCGCATTCTCATATTTCATTATCAATATATCTACGTAATAGTCAAACCTATACACAATGAGTTCTTTCGTTCACATTCATGTTCACTCCCATTATTCCATTCTTGATGGTATGTCCACAATACCCGATCTGGTTGACAAAGCATCGAAAAGCGGCATGAATTCCATAGCCCTCACCGACCATGGAAATATGTTCGGTGTTAAAGAGTTTTTCAACTATATCAAAAAGAAAAACGATGGAATTAAAAATGAAATCAAAGCGCTCGAGTCAAAATTAGCCAATTTTGAAATAAACGAAGAAGAACGAAATAAAACCGAAGAAGAACTTGCAAAATTAAAATCAAAACTTTTTAAACCCATTATCGGGTGCGAAACTTATGTGGCTCGCCGGGGAAGAAAACTCAAAGAGATACAGGATGATCGCAGTGGTTATCATTTAGTGTTACTGGCAAAAAACATTAAAGGATATCAAAATCTTTGTAAGCTTGTATCAATGGGCTGGGTCGAAGGCTTTTATTATCGTCCGCGTATCGATCATGAAATTTTGGAAAAATATAGTGAAGGTCTAATAGCAACTTCGGCTTGTTTGGGTGGCGAAATTCACAAAAAAGTAGAATCAGGAGATTTGAAAGCAGCTGAAGATGCCGTGCATTGGTATAAAAGAGTTTTTGGCGATGATTTTTATCTGGAACTGCAGCGCCACAAAACCGACAAACCCAACGCTGATTATAGCACCTACGAAAAACAGGAAAAACA
>CAYQWD010000041.1:0-235 GCA_964420955.1 uncultured Paludibacter sp.
GTCGAAACTTCAGCATGGAAGCATCAACCGTATAATTCAGCTCCCAACAGGAGTGTTATTTCATCAGATTTTTAAGACCGAACAAGTCAAACGAGAGCGAAACTCTTAACGTCTGATCGAGCGGATTTGTTTGTGAAGTTGAAATTACATAACCAGCGTCTAACTGAAAAATGTTTAGTTTAAAACCCGCGCCGGCAGTAAAATATTTTCTGTTTCCTTTATATTGATGTTCGTA
>CAYQWD010000041.1:245-12121 GCA_964420955.1 uncultured Paludibacter sp.
GAACAAAAAATTGATTGTTGTAAGCATATTCGGCACCCACTGACCAAAAAATTTCCTGTAATTCTTCAGCCATTCCACCTGGTGCATCATTAAACGATCTGAAAATTCCGGCCAGTGGCGACATATTATTGAAATCAGTAGTTTTATCAGGGGTGGGAACTAACAATTTATTGACATCGGCGCTTACCGAAAATTTTTGATATTCATCAATAGGATATTCATAAGAAACCCCAAGACGAAGATTTGTAGGAATAAAATTACTGGTTACAAATTCATCGTACGAAATTTTTGAACCGATATTTGAGATATTTAAACCGATACCCAAATTGCTATTGCCACTTGCCACTGCTATAGGAAGCCGGTAAAAACTTGCTACATCAGCAGCCACTGCAACACCCGGATACATTTCTGTTCCACCTGAAAGATTCATTCCGTTGTTAAGGTCGGAATAAATTAAGCGCAAAGCAGCTGAAGCTGAGAAATTTTCAGATAATTTTTGAGAATAAGCAACATCAAAAGTCAGCTCATTGGGATGAGCTGAACCTTGTGGCATTCCCAATTGATCCATAAGTGTTATATCGCCTAATGAGAAATATCTTAATGAAGAACTTACAGCCGAAAATTCGCTGAATCGGTAGTAGCCGGCTAAATATGCAAGGTCGATATCAGAAACAAGTTTACGTAACCATGGAGTGTACGATAACGAAAATCCTGCCTCACTTTCCATAAAAACATATTTTGCTGGATTCCAGTATTGTGAGTTAACATCGGGAT
This sequence comes from uncultured Paludibacter sp., assembly GCA_964420955.1. Classification (GTDB taxonomy): domain Bacteria; phylum Bacteroidota; class Bacteroidia; order Bacteroidales; family Paludibacteraceae; genus Paludibacter. Next base: position 1,020 of record CAYQWD010000041.1, read on the forward strand.
TTGTTGCAGCGCCAACGTCTCCCATACCACCTGCACGGGCATCGGGAGCAATGGTTAAGGCGGGTACTGCAGTTATTATAGTGTTGTTTTTATCTTGGGCATTGATAAATGTTATGCCTGTAATGAACAGAATGATTACAAAAAAAATTTTTTTCATCTTTGGAAACTGGATTATTTAATTTTCAAAATTACAATTAATGTGTGAGTTGATTAAATGTTAAACGGAGTTTTTAAATTTTATTATTCTATTACAAGCATTTTATTGATTTTTGAGAATACTTGTGAGCCTTTGGCTTCGATTGTTACTCTGTATAAATATACACCAGCGTTTACTTTTCTGCCTTCGTATGATGTCAGATCCCATTCAATAAGGTCAGCTGTTGATTGATTTATTGACCATATTTTACGCCCTGAAATATCGAAAATTTCAACTGTAGTATTCAGTATTGTTTCAGGTCTGTCATGTTGAACCATAATTTTGGTATTCATGCGTGCAGGATTCGGGAAGTTAGAAATTGAGAATATTTCAGGTTCAAGTCCTTTAACTACTTCAAAATCGAGTCGTTTTGAAGAAGAATTATTCAATAAATCCCAAATTCTGAAAGTAAGTGTATGTTTTCCTTCTTGCATTGCAGGTAGTTTAAAGCGTAATGTACCGCTGGTATAGTCATTAAGTCTTGGATTGAAATAGTCATTCAAAACATAGGATTTAGCGGGATCTTCATCTACAATCAATAATATATCATGTCCAATTCCGCTTCCAACCATATTTATTCCGTTCATATCCTGCACGTTGGCAACAAAAAGTGGCTCTTCATTAACTTTATTGCCAGAAATAAAATTGGGTGAATTTAAGTACATATTAATCTCCGGGCCATCATTTTCGAAAGTTACATTTTTTCCTGACCCTCCAATAGTAAAGTTTTCGAAAAATCCCTGTGCTTCTTCTGATGTAATAGTGTCATTTGCATAATAATTTATGCGTCCACCACCATAGTTGTATTTAATGTCTTTTGGGAGCATATAGGTAAGCTTGAATTCACCATTTTTTACCAGTGTTTTTCCCGAGAACAGTTTATTAGGTCTGTCATTATAAGTTAAAGTGCCATCAGAGTGATTGTTGAGTGTTGTAACTCGCACTATTTTATCATATATCACAGCATGCAACACACCATTGAAATTTGCGTTTTTAATACCATTCTCATCGGCGATAATACCTTCAATTGTTCCGGTGCTCATTGCTCTAAGAGTATCAGTGCCAAAAGTTGAACTTTGGTTGATTTTTGAAGTAACAATTTTATAATCGGTAGGGTAGTTCAATTGTACTGCTGGATCGCCCATATAAACGTAAGAAAGTTTGTTTATTTCAGTTCCTACGCTGTTTTTTGCTTTAGCTATTACTTCACCTATTCCCAAGTGTTTTCCTTTCTGATTTTTAAAAAGATTTTCGCACACAAATCTATTGATTGTGTAGTTTTGTGATGCATATACAGGTCGGGCGGCTGATAAAATTCCGATTCCGCCACCAACAGGGTTAGTTACTACATGTTCGCCAGCTGATATTATATAGGAGTCGAACTGTAAAAAATCGCAAGTGGCAGCAACCCATAAAGGTAAATTTTTATTTGTGAGATTTAAAATATCATTTGTCGAAAGTATTTTTTCATTTGTCCAGCCGTTTTGTCCTGCATGTCCTGTATAATTGAGCAAGAAGGTTCCGGAACGTAATAAATTTAAAAATTGTGTGCGGGCTACAGGATAACTTTCACCGCTCGCAGAAATTTCCTGCTGATAGGCATCGAGATAAATTTTATTTTGTTGATAAGCTGAAACATTGCGCGAAAGCATCGAAGATATACTGTCGGCTTGTTTCATGTGTAATGCACCATCTCCATCATCAGCAACAAAACAAAGTTGATTCTTCCAGATACCTTTTTGTTTGTTTTGCATATATGAAATGGTTTTGTTTACCACATCAGTTGCTTCTTTTTTAGTAATAACGGGAAATCGGCCTACTCCAATATCCAGCAAGTGTGCGGGTATTTGTGAGCCTTCATTGTCATCGAGGAATGCAAAGTAGTCATCGGTAACATACGAGAGTGTTTGTACCAATGAGTTCTCAGCCTGGTAAGTTACTACAAGATTGTTGCCTACGTTGGGAAGAATGTTTCTGTTGTCGAATGATCCTCTGCCAAATAACAATAAATACTTCGGATTATCTTCTTTATTATTAGTTTGGTTTGCCCTTTCGTACAGCATTTTCATGAGCCATCGTATAGCAGTAGCATCGGGTACTCCAGAAGAGAATTCATTATAGACCTGATCGGTAGTTACTACTGCAACTGTAAGTTTGTTAATATCGCGATGAGCCTGAGCTAATGTTTCTGCCTGAGTAAGAAAATCAGGATGTGTAACTATTACATAATCAACCGGTTGAATGGCATGCAGATTCTGGTTTTCAATTTTTCCGACAATTTCAGGTTTGGGGAATGCAGTGGGTACGGTTGGATCTATTGCAAGGTAATATTTTACATCGTTTCCGTAATCTTTGAAACTGATTTTTCCATCAATTTTTTGTGTAGCAATACTGTAAATTTCTTGCTGGTTGGTTATGTCCCAAATTTGTACATTATCACCGGCGCCAGAAAGTTTGTATTCCAGATTTGAGTTGAAGCCTAAATAGTCAATATTTTGAAATTGCATTACATTTCCGTTCATTTTCAGTTGCCGGCGTGTATTTAGCTCCAGATAATTGAGATAACCCTCTGAGGTAGATGTAGTTTTGTTGTAAGTAAGATTGAAAATAAGAACATCTTTTGTTGGTGTAAAGGAGTATAGCCCGTTAGCTGCTTTTCCTTTTTCATAATGATCGCCATCGGTTTTTTTTGCTACCGTTAAGGTTTTAGTTTGTGTGCCATCGAGGCTTAAACTAAAACTTGATGCTAAGCTTGAAGATGCAGCCACATCAAGTCTTGCCTTTGTAGTGTTTGAAAGAACCGTATTGGGTGAATTAAAAGTAATATTGAGTGTACTCGATTCAGTAAATGTTTCGCCGTAAAATTCTTTTCCGCTTTGAGCAAGACTTCTGAGATCTTTTTCGTACACCTGATAGTCAGTAAATTCTTCAACAGGGAAGGTGTTTAATGCCGAATTTAAAGATGTTGATTTTGTTTCTATTTTTTTTCCTGTTCCGGCATCGGAAGTTACAAAATAATAACCGTATCTTGAATAATGATTAATAGCATGTGTAAACATGCTTCTTGCGTTATCCCATGACCATTTATTGATACCCTGGGCATAAAACAAAATATAATCTCCGGCGTTGAATACTCCATCAGCGCCTCTGTTCATGTAAATTGATAATTCAGGTAAATCATCAATTTTATCAGCTAAAAAACTCTGATTTAAAATTGCACCTCCGTATCCGAAAATTCTGACATTGGCCGGACTTATTCCCATTGCATTTAAGTCATCGAAAGTTAGACGGTATACGCCTGAATTGGCAATGCGGATTTTAATAAATTTACCTTGTGAAAGTACTGAATTCTGCACAAAAGTATGGCGGGTTGCAGATTTTGCTTTCTGTCTATCTTGAGTTTTTTTAATTTTTAAATCGAAGGATATAAGTTTATGAACTTGATTGTCGATAATAATGTATGGTAAAATGCTTATATTAAAAAACTTGTTTCTATCGGCTGAAAGTATTTCACTTTTAACTAAAACGCTGGATGGGAGGGTTGTCTCATTCAGTAATTCAAGTTCGGCCGGATTTTTTATTTTCTCAAATCGTGTATTTGAAACTATATTTTCATAGATAAAACCATCTTCAGCCGCAATTTTTTTAACAAAATAAGGCAACAGATTTTCTTCAGGATACTTAGCATCGTCGAATGTGAGTACTTTACGAGATTGTGTTGTAGTGCTCCATGTACTGATGCTATATCCATTGATGTTAATAGTGGCATCAAATACTGTCTGACCGTTTAACGAAAAAAATGTGCAAAATAAAAACGGTAAAATGAGTTTTTTTTTAGTCATATTTTGAGAAATAATAAATCTTATTACTAACGCATTTTTTTATCAATTATTACAATGGCTAATTGTAAAGGAAATTTATTTAATTTTAAAATCAAACATTTTTTTATCAGCAATGTACCCTTCAAGTCTGTCGCCTGGTTGAACTTTTCCGACTCCGGCAGGTGTTCCGGTAAAAATAATATCGCCGATTTTTAAAGTAAAATAACGACTGATATGTGAAATTAGTTCATTTATCGGGAAAATCATATCGGCAGTGTGTCCGTTTTGTACGGTTTTGCCATTCATTTTCAAACTGAAATGAATATCTTGAACGTTGCCCGATTCTTCAACTGGCATAAAATTTCCTATAACTGCCGAATGGTCAAACGCTTTACAAATTTCCCAAGGTTTGCCCTCAGACTTTAATCTTCGTTGTATATCACGTGCTGTAAAATCAACACCCAAGCCTATTTCATTGTAATATCTATGTGCAAATTTAGGAATAATGTTTTTACCAAGCCGATTAATCTTAATTATAATTTCAGTTTCGTAATGTAATTCATCGGTAAAGTCTGGAATGTAAAATGGTTTATTATTTTTAAGAAGCGCAGTATCTGGTTTCATGAAAACAACAGGTTCAGAAGGATTTGCGCTATTTAGTTCTTTATTGTGTATAATTCTGTCCGATGGCAAATATTTTCATTATAATTTTATTGATAATGTGAATGGAAAACTAATATTGAATTAATATATTCACAACTTGAAAAAGTTTCAATTATATTGTAGTTTTTTTATTGTTATATTTTGTGTAAATGACATGATATTAGCAGTTTTCACATTCTTTTATTACATTTAATCTGTTAAACATTACAGCTAAATGTGCATATATTGAAGTGTTTTGAACTATAATATTTTCAGGTACACGTATTCTGAACGGTGTAAAATTCCAAATAGCTCTAATGCCGCCATCAATCATTAAATCAGCCACTTTCTGAGCTTGTTCAACAGGTACAGTTAATATGCCGATGTTAATCCCTGTTTGTTTCTGAAGTTCGACAAATCGTTCGACATGATGAATCGGTACGCGGTTAATGCTTGTTCCCGTAAGTTCGTATTTCACATCGAAACCTGCCACAATTTCAAGACCATATTGCTCAAGTCCGTTGTCATGCATTAAAGCTCCACCCAAATTACCAACTCCGAATAAAAATGCACTGTGCTTTTTGTTAAAACCTAAAAAATTATCAAGGACTTTAACAAGTTCATTCAAATCATATCCTACTCTTGTTTTGCCGGATATTTGTACAAAGGATAAATCTTTTGCCACAATAGCAGCATCAACTGCAATGTTTTTTGCTATTTGTGTTGATGAAAGAAAAGTTTCACCTTCTTTCTGTGCAAGTTTTGCATAAGCCAAATACCATGGTAGTCTTCTTAATGCAGGCTCAGGTACATTGAAATTCATAAGTTGATTTTTGTTCAGTAGATTTCATGGTGTTAACAGAAAAATTAGCTCACAAAAATAATGAAAAATTTTGTATATCATTATCAGTTCAATAAATTAGCTACTTACTTGTTTTTGTAAATTTGAGCCTGATTATCACATAAAATTTGATTAACTTTGCGTAATTTTTTATTATCGGAATTTACAGCAATCAATTTATATAAATATTTGAATATTTGTGCATTATGGAGTATAATTTCAGGGAGTTAGAGCAAAAGTGGCAAAAATTTTGGAAAGAAAATCAGATATATAATACATTCATTAATAAAAATAAACCCAAATTCTATGTGTTAGATATGTTTCCCTATCCTTCGGGAGCAGGTTTACACGTGGGGCATCCGCTGGGTTACATAGCTTCCGATATTTACAGCCGCTACAAACGCCTCAAAGGTTTTAATGTACTTCACCCAATGGGATATGATGCTTACGGACTTCCTGCTGAGCAATATGCCATACAGACTGGTCAGCATCCGGCGGTAACTACTAAAAACAATATCGGACGATACCGTGAACAACTCGATAAAATAGGTTTTTGTTATGATTGGGACAGAGAAATACGTACTTGTGAACCTGATTATTACAAATGGACACAATGGGCATTTGTGGAAATGTTTAATCATTATTTCGACAATCTGCTTCAGAAAGCCATGCCTGTTTCTGAACTGATAAAAGCTTTTGAAACAAACGGAACTGCTGGAGTTGATGCAAACTGTACAAAAAAACTCTGTTTTACTGCTGATGAATGGAAAACTAAAACAGAAAAGGAGCAACAAGAAATTCTGTTAAATTATCGCATTGCTTATTTAGCCGACCTGAAAGTAAACTGGTGTCCGGCTCTTGGAACTGTTCTAGCCAACGATGAAGTAAGCGAAGGCGTTTCGGTAAGAGGAGGACATCCCGTAGAACAGAAAATAATGCGCCAGTGGAGTTTGCGCGTGTCGGCTTATGCCCAGCGATTGCTCGATGGTTTGGAAAAAGTGGACTGGACAGATTCACTGAAAGAAACGCAGAGAAACTGGATTGGCCGAAGCGAAGGTGCGGAACTTGTTTTTAATGTGAAAGGACAGGACGTGAGTTTTGAGGTTTTTACAACCCGTGCAGATACTATTTATGGTGTTACATTTATGGTGTTGGCTCCAGAAAGTGAACTTGTATCGAAACTCACTACCGATGACCAAAAGTTGGTTGTGGAGGACTATATTGCGGCTGCAAAAAAACGCACCGAGCGTGAGCGTATTGCCGACCGCCGCGTAACAGGTGTATTTAGTGGTTCGTATGCAATTAATCCTGTGAGCGGAACTGAAATTCCTGTGTGGATTTCCGATTATGTGCTTGCTGGTTACGGAACTGGTGCTATAATGGCGGTTCCTGCCCATGATAGTCGCGACTATGCTTTTGCGCGTCATTTTAATTTACCCATAATTCCGCTGATCGAAGGTTGCGATGTGAGCAAAGAAAGTTTCGATGCAAAAGAAGGAATTATGTGTAATTCCGGATTTCTGAACGGACTGACAGTAAAAGAAGCCATTGCGGCTGCTAAAAAATATATTGATGAAAATAATCTAGGTCAAGTAAAGGTAAATTACCGTTTGCGCGATGCAATTTTCAGTCGTCAGCGTTACTGGGGCGAACCATTTCCCGTTTATTACAAACAGGGCATGCCTTATATGTTGCCAATGGAAAAACTGCCATTGCTTTTACCCGAAATTGATAAATTTCTTCCGACTGAAACAGGCGAACCACCTCTGGGACGCGCTACAAACTGGGGCTGGAATGAGGTTATGCAAAAACTGACTGCTTCTTCCGAAATTGATAACCTGACAGTTTTCCCGCTTGAGCTGAGCACTATGCCCGGTTTTGCAGGATCATCGGCTTATTATCTCCGCTACATGGATCCGAAAAACGATTATGCACTTGTAAGTACAGATGCGAATAATTATTGGGAAAATGTGGATTTGTACATTGGGGGAACTGAACACGCAACAGGACACCTTATATACAGTCGTTTTTGGAATAAATTTCTTTTCGATTTGGGTAAAATTTGTAAAGATGAACCTTTCAAAAAGCTCATTAATCAGGGGATGATTCAAGGACGCAGTAATTTTGTTTATCGTATTAAGGATAGCAACACTTTTGTGTCGCACAATCTGAAAGACCAGTACGAAACCACACAGATACATTGCGATGTGAATATTGTATCGAATGACATTTTGGATATTGAGAAATTCAAAGCATGGAGACCTGAATTTGCTGATGCAGAATTTATACTTGAAGATGGAAAATATTATTGTGGCTGGGCAATCGAAAAAATGTCGAAATCAATGTATAATGTTGTCAATCCGGATGATATTGTAGAAAGATACGGAGCCGACACATTGCGTTTGTACGAAATGTTCCTCGGTCCGCTGGAACAATCCAAACCTTGGGATACAAACGGCATTGATGGTGTACACCGATTCCTTAAACGCTTGTGGAGCCTGTTCTACAAAGAAGGTCAATTATTGGTAAACAATGATGCACCAAGTGCTGAAGAACTCAAAATACTGCATAAAACCATCAAAAAAATTACTTTTGATATTGAAAACTTCTCGTACAACACTTCAGTATCGGCATTTATGATTTGCGTGAATGAATTGTTTTCACTCCAATGCAACAAAAAAGAGATTCTGGGACCGCTTGTTATTTTGCTGGCGCCGTTTGCACCACACGTTGCAGAGGAATTGTATAACATACTTGGTAACGAAGTAACCGTTTGCGATGCAGAATTTCCTGTTTGTAACGAAGCTTATCTGATTGAGAATTCGGTAAAATATCCGATTTCCTTCAACGGAAAAGTTCGGTTTATAATGGAGTTACCTGCTGATATGAACAATGAAGATGTGGAAAAAACAGCTTTGAACGATGAACAGACCCAAAAATATTTGGAAGGAAAAGCTCCTAAAAAAGTCATTGTTGTTCCCGGTAAAATTGTGAATATAGTTATATAAACGAAACTAAAATGAACCTCAAATCACTAACGCAAGAAACTTGGAGAAACATTCGTGAATATATATTTATAGCCTTCGGACTGTTTCTTTATGCCATAGCGTGGAAAGCTTTTCTTTTGCCTCACTTGATTGTAGGTGGAGGAGTAACCGGTATTGGGGCAATTGTATATTATGCAACGAATATTCCAATTTCGGTTACTTACTTTTCGATTAATGTTGTTTTATTGCTCATCTCGGTTAAAATTATTGGCATAAAGTTCAGTTTACGAACAATTTACGGTGTAGGGGTTTTGACGATTTTCTTTTCGGTGATACCACAAGCTGTTCGAGGAACTTTTGTGGGCGTGAATGAGGATTTTATGGCATGTGTGATTGGTGGCTTATTATCCGGAGTTGGAATTGGCATCGTGTTTTTATCAAACGGAAGTTCCGGAGGTACAGATATTATAGCCAAAGTAGTAAATAAATACCGCAATATAACCTTAGGAAGAATACTTTTATATTGTGATGTTTTGATTATTTCATTTTCGTATTTTTTGGCTAATGGTAGTATCGAACGTATTGTTTATGGATTAACACAACTTGCAATCACAACCATTGCAGTGGATATGGTGATAAACGGTGTACGCCAATCGGTACAGTTTTTTATTTTTTCAAAAGAATATGAAAAAATTGCCACACGTATAAATCTCGAAGTACATAGAGGTGTAACAATTCTTGATGGTATGGGTTGGTATTCAAAAGAACCTGTTAAAGTTATAACGGTAATTGCTCGGAAAAATGAATCGATTAAAATTTTCCGCATTGTAAAAGATATTGACCCGAATGCATTTATTTCACAGTCATCGGCTATTGGAGTGTATGGAGAAGGATTTGATGCAATTAAGGGGAAGTAATCACAAAAATATTTCATGGGAGATAATTTAAAAGAAAAGACTTTAGGCGCGTTTAAATGGAGTGCTGTAGATAGGTTTGGTCAACAAACTGTGCAGTTTTTCATTGGTATTTTATTGGCTCGCTTGCTCTCTCCCGATGATTATGGATTGCTTGGAATGATAATGATTTTTGCTGCATTATCTTACGTGTTGGTCGAAAGTGGTTTCGGACAGGCTCTTATACGTAAAAATCAAATAACCGAACTTGATTATAATACTGTTTTTTATACAAACATTTTAATTTCGGTGTTGCTCTATGTGAGTTTGTTTTTTTTGTTTCCGTACATTGCTGTGTTTTTTGAACAGCCACAAATGACATCGACGGGCAGGATTTTGTTTCTTGCGGTATTATTTAACGCATTATACCTTGTTCCCTATACTATGCTTGGCAAAGTTATGGATTTCAAATCTATAGCTAAAGTAAATTTGATTTCTATCGTATCAAGTGGTATGGCTGGGATTTTATTTGCACTTACAGGGTTTGGCGTATGGGCTTTAATAATTCAGCAGGTAACTTATCATTTATTCAGATTGATTTTTTTCTACTTCTTTGTGAAATGGAAACCCAAACTTATTTATTCGTTTCAAATTATAAAAGAGTTTTTGGGATTCAGCATCAATTTACTTGGTACTTCGATACTTAATACTATTTTTAATTATTTGTATGTTATAATTTTAGGAAAATTTTATCCTAAAAGTGAAGTTGGATTTTACTCACAGGCTAATAAACTAAACGATACATTTATTTTCAGTTTTCAGGCTATTCTTGTCGGAAGCACATATAGTTTGTTTTCGAGTATTCAGAATGAAGAAGAAAGATTCAGAAGAATATTCAGAGATATTGCAGGTAAAACAAGCCTAATAGTCTTTCCGGTTATAATCGGGCTGATTGCAGTAGCCGAACCATTAATTGTTACATTATTATCTTCTAAATGGCATTCGGCAGTAGTATATTTTCAACTGTTGGCTCTTGCCTCACTTTTTTCGCCAATATATACGCTGAATATTAATGCGTTAAACTCAAGAGGAAAGTCGAGAGCAACATTTCAAATAGAAATTATAAAAAAAATTTTCATAGTTATAGCAATTGCTGCTTGTTTTAAGTATGGAGTTTTGACAATGCTTGCAGGCAATGCTTTAGCAGGTGCTTTGTCATACTTCATTTCTGTTTGGTATTTGAAAAAGCATACTAACCATTTTATAAAGCATCAGATAAAAGATATAATTCCGAATTTAGTTTTGGGATTATTTCTAGGATTGATTGCATATTCGTTTTCGATGGTTATCACTAATAATTATTTATTACTTGCCATTCAGATAATAACGGTACTATTTTTATATGTTTTATATATTTATAAGGCACATAACGATATTTATCTAAAGTCTAAAAGCCACCTTCTTCAACAACTGAGTAAGCCCAAAAAGGGTTGAGAAATTTTCTATTTATTTTCCCGCTTTCCAAATTTCTACTCGAAAACAAAGCTCATTAAGTGGATATTTTGCAGGGAGGATAAATTACAATTCTCGAATTTTTATGCAATAAATCCCAATAATTTTGTTTAATATAGCATAATTTCAGGCAAATGATAGTTTTTAAGGGGGTTCTATTTATAACTTGTTTTTCCCAAAACCCTGGCAAAACCTTCGACTTCGGCATGA
>CAYQWD010000042.1:0-12093 GCA_964420955.1 uncultured Paludibacter sp.
AACTTACCGAAGATGTAAAACTAACCATAAGTTCAGGAGGATTTGTTTCGGGTGAAGTAGTTTGTACTATTATTGACGATGATATGCCTCAACTGGAATTAACATTAAATGCCGATACCGTTCCCGAAACAGCCGGAGTTTATGCCTGTTATGCTACTTTGAAACGTTTGTCGGGAACAGGCAATATTACCGTTAATTTTTCTGCTTCTGTAGCAAATGCAGTTATACTTCCCGGATCCATAACTTTACCATCAAATTCCAATACGGCTCAGTTTAATATTGGTGTAATTGACAATGGTGAAGTGGACGGTTACAGATCGGTACAAATAACCGGTGCTGTTTACCTGAGTTCTTGTGGTTGCAATTCGACCCCTGCTAATGGCGGTGTTGCCACTAAAACGCTGGTAATTGCCGATAATGATGGGCCTGCACTTACGGCAGTTGTGAATCCTGTATCAATTTTTGAAGGAAGAGAAAATGCAGGAAAGTTGATTATTACACGAAATACCGGAACTTCAGGAAATCTGGTTGTGAACATTAGTCATAACGATGCAACTGAAATTGTTTTACCAACATCAGCCACAATCCTGAATGGTCAGAAATCAGTGGAAGTTCCCATTAACACTATCAACGATGGAATTGAAGATGGAACACAAATGGTTAGCATTTCGGTACAGGCAACCGGTTTCATTTCAGGTTTTTGTTCGGTTTATGTAACAGATTTGAACAAGCCGGATTTTGTTTTACGCAACGTAAAAATTACACGTGATAATGTACTCACAAATGATACAATAACCATTAGCGGAACGCTGGTAAATCAGGGTTATCTGAATGCACCAATGGGCTCGAAAGCTGGTTTCTATCTCTCGAAAGACATTTATCTGAACGAAAATGACGATGCTTCATTAGCTCAGTTCACAACTTCTTCTCAAATTCCGATGGGCGATTCGGTGGCATTCAGCACAAAACTGAAACTGCCTTCAAAAACCGGCAAATACTTTTTATTGCCTCATGCCAATCCACTCAATGTTGTTGGCGAATTGGTTTATACAAACAATACTTTTACACCAATTCCTGTTGTTGTACAACCCGAATATTCCGCAACTGCAATTGTTGACATTACACAAACATTGCCCGATAAACCTGTAAGAATTTATGGGAAAGCCACTAAAGTAAACGGTCAGCCTGCTGCTCTTTCCGATGTTGATGTATATTTGTTAAGTAACGGTACCCGTAAAACTTTAGTTGCAAAAACTGATGCATCAGGTAATTATACTGTTGATTTTAATCCATTACCGGGAGAATCGGGGCATTACGATGTAGGCGCTTGTTATCCTGATGAGGGAATAAACGATATACAGGATGCTTTTGATATTCTGGGTTTAAAACGCACAGGAACTGATTTTATAATCTGGATGACAAAAGTTGGCGACCCGCTTAATATGAGTTTACAGATTAAGAACAACAGCAACGTAGCTTTGCATAATGTAACCATGAGTGCAGTGCAACTTCCCGATGGCTGTACAATCACACCTCAGCCAATCGCAGAATTGGCAGGAAATGCAGTTGTAAACCTGAATTACACAGTTATTGGAACAAAACGCACGTTGTTAAACGATTATCAAAAACTGAAAATCATTCTTACAGCCGATGAGGGTGTCAGCGTAAGTTACGATGCTTACTATTTCTGTCAGGAACAGGAAGCAATTCTCGAAACCAATCCATCCTCATTACTTACAACCGTTTCGAAAGGTTCTTCAAAAATCATAGAGTTTACTCTTTTCAACAAAGGTGCAGGCGAATCAGGGAAAATAAGTATTACAGTTCCAGCAGTAAATTATATGACTTTGGTTAGCGCCGATACAATACGCAATCTCAAAACCGGTGAAAATGCTACGATTACGCTCAAACTAACCGACACTGATTTGTTGCTCAATACGCCTGTAAATGGGACAATAGCATTCAACTGCGAGCATGGAAAAGGAATTGTGTTGCCCTACAAAATTGAAGCAGTTTCAAAAGCTAAAGGTGTAGTCAAGATTGATGTGGTAGACGAATATACCTACAATACCAAAGAAGCGCCTCATGTTCAGAATGCACATGTAACCATTAAACATCCTTTCAGCGGTGTTACAGTTGCCGAAGGATTTACCGGTGCAGATGGATTATTTACTACTGACAGTATTCCTGAAGGTTATTATACCATGACCATTCAGGCTGAAAAGCATGAAGGTTATCGAAATAATATTGTGGTCGATGGCGGAAAAACGCTTGAACAAACCATTTTCATAAGTTTCCAGGCTATTACTTACACATGGGAAGTTGTACGAACCGAAATTGAAGATGAATACAAAATTGATCTGATTATGAAGTTCGAAACCAATGTTCCTGCACCGGTTGTAATTATGGAAATGCCTGATAAAATGCCACATTTGGTGAACGATGAAACGTTCCCGTTTATGGTAACGCTTACCAATAAAGGACTTATTACAGCTACGGATGTTACCCTTACTTTCCCCGAAGATCCGGAATATGAGTTTGTAACAAACTTTACCAAAATGGACCTGCTTGCTCAGCAATCTATTCAGGTACCGGTGGTTATGAAACGTAAAGCAGGTTATACTCCTGTTCAGGGACTGATGAAAGCTGCAAATTCTGGGTTAAATTGTTTCAATGTTGTAATTGAAGGGCACGCATTTTATTGCGGTCCCGATAAAAAATGGCATACTGGCGCAAAACTTTTCAGTTTTACGGGCAGGGTTTGCATAGGAAGTCCTTCCGGAGGAGGTGGACCAGGTGGCGGTAGTTACGGACCTTCACTCGGTTGGGGTGGCGGAGGATACGTTGTACCTTCGAGTAATAGCCCGACAGTATCTGTAAATGACATTAAAGAATGTGATAACTGTTTGATGGACGTAGGATTGGCAATATTGGGTTGCATACCTTTTACAAGTTGGATTCCTGGTGCAGTTTCGAATACAGCCGGTTGTTTAAAATCAGCGGCAGATGGTGAAATGAGTGCTTGGGATTGGTTCAGTTGCTTGGGAGGTTATGTAACAACTACAATTAAAAAAATGTCAATTGGTTGTATAATTGGGGTCATTAACGCTGCTAAAACATGTTTTATTGATGAACCATTCTGGAAAGCGCCTAAATACGGGCCATTAAATGTTCCGTCACAAAGCACAGCTAAGAAACCGTTAATGCCTCCAATAATTAAACAAGCCACATCCGATATGCTTGCAGTACTTGATGCTGCTGATGCCAGAAGAAACTGGATTGACGAATTTTTGGGGAACAAAGATTTGTACGAAAGAATCAATATCGCAGACTTTATTCATGAAATTGACCCATTCACTTCGTTAAAGAAAAAAATTCAACCTCAGGATATTATCAATATCAATCAGAAATTATACGGTACCGATATTTTACCTGAAGAAGTTGAAGCTTTTGCATTACGGTGGAACAGTACGCTTGATGCTTGGAATCAGAATATTTTTGAACCTACAACTGAATTTCCTGATATAATTAATGATACCAAGTTAAAATTGTATGTTGCACAGGAAGATTCAACCATACAGTATGCAAAAAGCAGAGGATTCGAAGGTATTCACCAAATGGCTGTAGAAGCTTATAAAACGGTCAAAGATCAGACTGACACCGGTAAAAAAGCAGTTTGTGCTTCTATCACCATAAAAATTTCTCAGAAATTAGTAATGACCCGTGAAGCTTTTGAAGGAACGCTTACTATTGAAAATGGAAATACCCAAACTGCCATGACAAAAATTAAGCTCAATCTTGAAGTACGTAATTCACAAGGTGTGCTTTGCAACGACTTGTTCCAGATTAATACTAAAGCATTGAGCATTTTGACCGGAATTGATGGAACGGGCGAACTTGGCGCAGGTAAAAAAGGAAGTGCAAGCATATTATTTATACCTGAAAAAAGCGCTGCACCACAAGTTCCTACAAGCTACTCTTTTGGCGGCTCATTCTCTTATGTCGATCCGTTTAACGGATTGGAAGTTACCAAACAATTATTCCCTGTAACACTCGATGTTAATCCAAGTCCGGATTTATTCCTGCATTACTTCATGCAACGTGATATTCTGGGCGATGATCCGTTGACTGAAGCCATAGAACCAATAATTCCTGCCGAATTGGCTTTAATGATTCAGAATAATGGTTATGGTCCTGCCACTAAGGTTCGTGTGGAATCGGCTCAACCAGAAATCATTGAAAACGAAAAAGGTCTGGCAATTAAATTAGCTTTAATTGGATCAAATCTGAATGGGAAAGAACGTCAACTTGGAATAACCAATATTGATTTCGGCAATATTCCTCCAAAATCAACAGCAATTGGTCAGTGGTGGTTTACTTCAAGCTTGCTTGGACATTTTATTAACTACGAAACTCGTGTGGTTCACTCAAACAGTTTCGGTAACCCCGACTTAAGTCTTGTTAGTGGCGCTACTTTACACGAGTTAATTAAGAGCATACGGGTTTACAGTAGTGAAGATGGTATAAACGACTTCCTTGTAAACGAAGTTCAGGATGCAAACGAAACTCCTGATATTATTTACACATCGCAAGGAGCAACTTTACCTGTTGCGCCTGTTAATAACATGATTACTTACGGTAATCTTTCTGCACCCGATTACCAGATTGAGTTACATGTAACGCCAAAACTTTTTGGTTGGAATTATGGTAAAGTTGCCGACCCGACAGGTGGACGCTACAAAATTCAAAGTATCACCCGTATGAGTGATAATAAAGTCCTTCCGTTGGATAACGTTTGGCAAACGCATGTTACTATGCCCGATGGAAAAGAACCGGTTTACGAAAATCTGATTCATTTCGTTGATGAATTTGCAGCCGTACAATTAACCAAATACATCATCAAATTTGTTCCGCGACAGGTTGATCCACCGGTGGTTTTACGCATCGAAAATATACCTACAACCGTAACAACAACACGTGTAACTTCGGCAAGAGTGATATTTGAGAAAGCTATCGACAATACCACGTTTACATGGGAAGATATGAAATTATTCTGTCAGGCAGGTCCAAACCTAATGAATAATACTGTAAGTATAACGCAAATAAATTCAACTACTTATGATGTCGATTTATCGTCGATAACAATACAGGATGGATTTTATGTGCTAACCATTGAAACTACAGCTATTAAAAATTTGATGGGCGAAAGTGGTTACTTTGCTAAACAGGCATCATGGTCGCAGTTTGCCAATACGCCGGCAGTGGCTGAATTTATCGGATTGCCTGCTAACAGTGGCGTTACCCGTACAAATTTCAGCAACATGATGATACGTTTTACTGTACCTGTTGATACACTCACTTTCACTAAAGCAAAACTAATCTGGAAAAAGAACGGAAGTGTAATGTCAGTTGACCCGACAATTACCCGCATGGATGCAGAGGCAAAATTGTTTAAAGTTTCAGGACTTGATAATTTAATGACTGATAATGGAACGTACGAACTCACTGTAGATTTGGTAAACATCAAATCGAGAACAGGAGTGTTTGGCTATGAGAATCAATCGGCTAACTGGAAATATGATACACAAGCTCCAACAATCAGGAAAATTACACTGTTAAATGCCGGTGGTTACGACTTCCAGCACAATACTTCTGCTGAAATTGTTTTCAGTGAACCGGTTACCGGATTTGGAATTGCAATACTGCAATTTTGGCGCGATACGCAACAGCAACCTGTTTCGCAGTTGAATACCGTTCAGTTGAACGATACTGCTTTCCGCATAAACGATTTCAGATTGCTGACGTATTACGAAGGATTTTATAACCTGAAGTTTGATTTGTCAGGAATTACTGATATAGCCGGAAATAACGGTGCGGGAATTTTTGAAAAGAAATGGACGGTAAACAGAACAATTCCTGCAGCGGTAACAGAACTGAAAATAGCGCCCGACTTTGGTTTCTCTGCTGCGGATGGTGTAACATCTACATCGAATCTGAATGTATCCATGAAAGTAAACCAGGCAAAAGCCAGGGTAAGATTGTTCTACAACAGTTTCAGCAATTCTGTATTATTGCTCGATACGCTTCCGGCTTTTACCGGCTTGTTTACTGTTCCTCTCAAAATTCCGATTACAGGAAGCATGAAGTTGCAAGCTCAAACCGTAGATACACTTGGAAACGCTGCAACAACCGAAATTCCGCTATTTATCGACCTTGCACCGTTGTCGGCATCGTGGGCTAATTTGCCTGCTGGCGGATTGCAACGTAAACATCCAAACTCGGTTACGCTGAATTTCTCAGATAGATTATTGAATGAATCTATCATTAAAGATAATCTGGAATGCAGGTTGAACGGAAATCTTCTTACAGGAATGCCACTTATAGTTACCAAAAATAACGATACACAGTTTACAGTATCGAACTTTGGCAATGGTGGAGTTGCTCAGGGTGGCGCATTTTCGGTTTCGGTGCTAACAGCAAATCTGAGAAAATACCTTAGTGGCGGTGCAGGTTTCCTTTCTCCTTCAGCACAATGGACATTGCGCGGAAATAAAACTCCGGTTGCTTTTGCCGGGCCCGACCAATTGCAGATTCCTGCAGGTTCACTCGTGATGTTAGACGGTAACGGTTCGTCGGATCCTGATAACGATCAGCTCATGTATAAATGGACTGCCCCTGAAGGTGTAATATTAAGCAGTCAGAATATTGCGCGTCCAACATTCATTGTTCCGTTCGATGGAAGAGAAACGCTTACTTTCAATCTGATTGTAAACGATGGCGTTACAGATTCTGAACCTGATGAAGTTATAATCAAGGTAAT
This sequence comes from uncultured Paludibacter sp., assembly GCA_964420955.1. Classification (GTDB taxonomy): domain Bacteria; phylum Bacteroidota; class Bacteroidia; order Bacteroidales; family Paludibacteraceae; genus Paludibacter. The sequence goes on from CAYQWD010000042.1 coordinate 6,821, forward strand.
TCATACTGCTGTGCCGGGTATCACATTGTTTAAAAACAATATCACCATCACACCAAATCCTTCGAATGGAGAATTTACGCTTCACCTGAAAGAATCAGTAGTGGGTCAACTCAACATCAGGATTTACAACACAGCCGGTCAGCTTGTCTATTCCGAAAACCGGAATTCGTCAACCGGTATGCTGAGCTACAAAATCGGAAAACTCAGATTTGTTCAGGGAATGTATATGGTCGATGTAAGAGTGGATGATACGAAACCGGTTGGGTTGGAAAAATTGGTAATTGTGGAGAAGTAAATTAAGGTCAAGTTTCATAATGTAGTTGATGGCATTCTTTCTCTTCCGAGCGAAGTAAGAACGTAGTCCGAACGGAACTCGGAAGAGAAAATGACACAGAAGTTGATTATTTTTCTTCTACCAATATAAAAAAAATATGCAACAAATCTATTATTAAAATGCCAGGACAAATGCAAACAATCGAGAGCAAATACAAAAATGTTCTTATGTTACCAATGAAGAATAAGAAACTCGATTTAATATTTCTAATCTTACGGTTTCAAAATGGAAAAATAGGGATTTTGTACAAGATGCTTCCATCTGTCCAAAAAAAACATAGAGTATGCCTTATCTGAACTGGAAACTGCATTAGTAATAAGTGTCAGATACAGCTCTTGGCTTTTAATTGACGAACTTTTTTTGAGTCGCTGTTAGAACAAAATCCAACAATTTCAAGAAGCTCATTTTATCGTTGTTCGGTTTGAAACGAGCTTAATAAAGTACCGTAGGAACAAAAAGATAAGGCAAAGAAATTTAAAGCTAATAAACATGGATATTTAAATTAAAAAAACCTAGGTGGAGTGTTTAGATCTATTGCCATTATTGAAATATTATTATCTGAACAGAATACACGGTTCACTTATATAAGAACTCAATGTGAAAACCTCTTTTCAAGTTATTGAGAGATGGTTTCTTCTAAATCCTGAAATATTTAAAATCAAACCTGAAGAATTCAAAAACAATATACCAAATTTGAACCTTTATATAGTTAACTTACATAAACAACGTTTTGAGACTTGACATGTATTAATATTATTTAAATACATCTCAGAGTTGTAAGAAAAAAATATTTAATAACCTCAAATATTTCTGATAAATTGTCAATGTTAATAAAGTTAGCATGATTTTATTTATCTGTAAAAAAACAAATCTTGAATGTAAGATTAGATTTGATTATAATCAGATACAAACTTGACAAACCGTTCAATTTTTTTGGTGTCGGACTCAAAAGCATTACCCACCACCACCAAATCGGCTCCAGCATCGTAGGCTGCTTTTAAGTTTTCGACAGTAGAAATTCCTCCGCCAACAATAAGTGGAAAGTTTAAATTATTGCGAACATAATTAATCATTGCAGCTGAAACCGGATTTTTGGCGCCACTTCCAGCTTCGAGATAGGTTATTTTGAGTCCGAGAAGTTCGCCTGCAACTGCAGTTGAAACTGCTATATCGATTTTATCATGTGGAATAGGCCGGGTATTGCTCATGTATTCCACCGATGTATTTTTACCTCCGTCGATCAAAATATAAGCTGTGGGTATTACTTCTATTTCGGAGTTTTTTATTGCCATAGCCGAGTAAACATGCTGTCCGATAAGAAATTCGGCATTTCGCCCTGAAAGCAGCGAAAGATACAGTAATGCATCGGCATTTTTAGAAAACTGTGATGCATTGCCTGGAAACTGTATTACAGGCACATTAATTTTTTTGCGCAGCAGTTCGATAATTTCGCAAGTTGATTGCATTGTATGGCTTCCGCCAACGAATACATAGGTTGGAGTGTTGTTCACAAGTTCTGAAATTATTTTTTCGCCAAGTTCACCTTTGCATTTGTCGGGGTCGAGCAATACGGCAAGCATTTTTTTGCCGTTTTTTTTGTTTGCTGTTATCTCATTATAAATTCGATTTTTCATGATTTAAATTTCTTATCTGAAAGTATTATCAGTTTATGAAATTATTGAATGGGAAATCTGAAAAGAGATTTAGCCAATTGCATAAACCACTACAAATTTATCAAATATTTTGAATTCTGGATAATAATACTTGTTTGAAGGTATATGCAAAACTTTCAGATTGCCGGAAATTCCGTTTCCGAAAGGGAAAATCCGTAATTGTTCCCTGAAATCCACAGCATCGTTGCCTATTATTTTATATAATGCCTCTTTTGCCGACCATGCTAAAAGAAAATTCACAATTTCATTTTCGCCGCCAATTTCCCTTTGTTCAGTTTCTGTTAAAAATTTATTCCGTACTTTTAAAATTCGTTCGGAAATCATTTCAATGTCCACACCGGTTTGCATTGAAGGATGCATTGCTACTGCCATAAAATTTTTACTGTGCGAAATGCTGATACGTGCATCTCTGTTTTGGCAGTTTGGTTTGCCCGTGGAATCGTAATTTACTTTTGTTGCTGCCATGCAAAGCTTGTTTACAGCCAGTCGGGCATTCAGAAATTCAATTTTCCGCTTATCGGTTTTCAGGATATTGTACTCCGCTTCATAGGCATCGAAATTCTCAATGTTTTGTTTCAAAAATGCAGTGTTTTCTGACATTTTAAATATCAGCACTTTACCTCCTGAATCATGGAAAATATGTTCAATTAATTCTTCCACTTGAAACTTTCCATCAAACGTATAATATCTTTTTTTACAAATTCTGACATTGGCGCTATTGAGTCTTTATTTGGAACGTTTTGGAAATACAAAGCTCCGCGGAAGAAATTCTTCACACTGTCTGTGAGTACAAACTGGGCAGTCGAAGCTGTATTTCCTTTCAGTTCGTACAAAATTCCGTACACTTTTTCATCATCATTCGCGAAAACGCTTTCCGAAATGCCATCGGCTTTTATACTGTGATCGTAAACAAATCGTCTCGAATCTTCGCTTAAAAGGTTTAAATTATGGTTGATTTTGAAATAGCTGCAATAAATTATCGCATTCAATTGCGGATAAACAATATCAATCCAGTATTTTTTATCTGCAGCATCGTGTGTGATTACCGATGCCATTTTTGAAATATCGAAAGCATACTTCGAATTTTCAGAAATATATAATTGATAGGAGTGTTCAGGTAAATCGACCCTGAAATATCCGTATGGACGGGGTGTGTATGATTTTCCGCAGGAAGAATAAAAAATTACAATTAGCAGAAAAAAAGAAATATGTTTGATTTTTGGCATTTTTTATTTGCTTTTCGGGCTGTCAGATTACTGCCCATCGGATAGTTTTTCAATTTTTAATCTTCAACATCGATGTTAGTTCCCTTTATGAAGAGTTTCACTTTTTTTATTCGCCGGTTGTCCACAGCCATTATTTCGAAAACATATTTGTTGTAATCAAGGCGTTCGTTTTTGCGTGGAATTTCGCCTTTCAGTTCCAGAATTAAGCCGGCGAGTGTTTCTGCATCCCCGCTGATTTTCGAAAAATCATTTTCTTCAATTTCTTCAATTTTGAAAAAGTCATTCAACTGAATCTTTGCTTCAAAAATAAAAGTATGATTGTCAATTTTCGTAAAAAGTTGTTCTTCATCGTCATATTCATCGCTTATATCGCCAATAATTTCCTCAAGAATATCTTCCAGCGTTACCAAACCTGAAGTGCCTCCGTACTCATCTACCACGATTGCCAAATGCACTTTGTTTTTCTGAAATTCATTCAGCAAATCATCGATTTTTTTTGTTTCGGGCACATAATAAGCAGGCCGTATCAGTGTTTGCCAGCGAAAAGTATCGGGTTTGTCGAGGTGGGGCAGGAGGTCCTTGCTGTAAAGTATCCCTTTTATATTGTCGTGCGTGCCGGAGTAAACCGGCAATCGGGAATAACCGCATTGAATAATTATGCCAAGAAGTTTTTTATAACTTGTTTTGATATCCACATCTATCATATCAACCCGCGATGTCATGATGTCAATTACATGAATATTACCGAATTTGATAATTCCTTCAAGTATTTCGGTGTCTTCATCGGAACTTCTCGAAGTGAGTTCAAGTGCCTGTGAAAGTTCGTCCATCGAAATATTTGAACGTACGTGACGTGCCATTTTTGTATTAACTCTCGTAGTAGAACTAACCAAAATGTTTATAAAAGGATAAAGTACAGCCTGAATAAACATTAACATTGATGAAGTAAAAGCAGCCACTTTTAATGAAAATTGTGTAGCATATACCTTAGGGGTAATTTCGCCAAAAAGTAATAACAGGAATGTTATGAAAATAGTCTGGAAAATAAAACCTAGAACAGGGGCATTATCGAAATTAATAACTGTGGCAGTTGCGTATGTGAGCAGCAAAATTATTGCAACATTCACAAAATTATTGCCGATAAGAATTGTGGCAAGAAGTTTATGCGGATTCCGCAGCAGTCGCAACAAGTTCTTGTGTTGTTTCTTGTTGCTTTCATTAAGTTCCTGAATGGTTTTTGGTTCCAGTGAAAAAAAAGCCACTTCCGATGCGGAAATAAGTGCTGAAACTATCAGCAAAAGTAAACTGAGAGCAAAGGTAATTATTGTGCCGATGCCCGGAGTGGTAAATACGATATTACTAAAAAGATTGAGAATTATCAGCGGGTTCAATTTCAGGAAATTTTTTAAATGGAATTATCAAAAAAATTACAATTTTGTAGTTTAATTATGAACTGCCAGAATTTCATCAACAATGTATTTCGACATGCCGCGCCATGGTAAAGTTCCAAGATATTCTTTATAATGCAGTTCTACTTCCTTGCCACCGCAACGCATTAATGAATCGGCAATATCTTTATTCTGTATAGAAAAATCAAATTCGTAGGATTGTATAGTGCCTGTAGTTTTCGAGCGAAATCCGCTTTGAATAATTTTACCTTCATAGGTCTTGAAAACATAACCTTTGTAAACCACAAAATTCAAATTGCCTGTTTTTACGCCCTCACCAAATACATAATAAAATTTGATATAAATAAAAACAGCGAACAACAAAACTACAATACTTGTTATTATTAATGTAACTTTCTTTGTAACCGGCGTCATATTTTTTCTTATTTAACTTTTTTTATCATGCAAATATAAAGCTAAATTTCGATTTAAGCAGTTTTTTTACCTTTTTTTGAAAGCTAAACACAGCTAATTTTTATTAACTTTACAACGGATAATAAATCTACAGGCTGAAATACAAATCAGGTGCAGTTTTTTTAAAGTTCACTAACATAAATCGCAAAAAATCATGGAAGACAAATTAGTAACCCTT
>CAYQWD010000043.1:0-12018 GCA_964420955.1 uncultured Paludibacter sp.
AAAGAAAAAAGCACTTTTGCGAATCGACGAATGGTGAGATTTGGATAGGCACTGCCAATGCTGGTGTAATAAGAGTAAAAACAAATCCTGATTCACACCAAGTATCTGTTACCGAATATACTGTTTTTTCGGAAAATCAAATTCAAAGTAATACTATCAATTTTATTTTTGAAGATTCTGAGGAAAACATTTGGATAGGAAATGACAAAGGTTTGAGTAGCATAAATCCCAAATCAAATCAGATTAGTAATTACCAACCCAACGGTGCAAAATCAAATGCCGCTTTTCTGTCAGCCTTCGAAAAGAAAGATAAAATATGGTTCGGTGATAATAATGGATTTATCTGGATTTTTTCCAAAGAAAACAATAACTTCGAAAAAATTAGTGTTTGTAAATCTTACATTACCGGCATTTCTGCCATCGACGGAAATAATATGATTTTTACAACAAGCGGCGATGGAATTTTTATTTACAATATAACATCCGGCTACCTGAGCAACTTTAACAGCAACAACACACCGACCATAAGGAATAATAATTTTTTATCCGTAGAAGTTGACTCATACAACGTAGCATGGCTCGAAGGTGAACAGGAAGGTGTTTTCAGATATCGTTTAAGCGACAATTCGCTGAAGTATTTCAAACCCCGGACTGACGAAGTAAGCCGCGTTTCAATCTTACCAAATTTTATGGTTATCGAAGATGTGAATAAAAAGTTGTGGATTAACCCGCAGGGCGGTGGTTTTTCGCTTTACAACCGCGAGGCAGACCAGCTTGAATATTTTTACAATGAACCATTTTCATCTTTCAGCCGTTTTTCTAACATTATTCACTCCGGTTATTCCGACAATAAAGGAAATTTATGGCTTTGTTCTTATAATAAAGGACTTGAAAAAATCAGTTTTCATACTTCCAAATTCAGGTCAGGAAAAGTAAACAAAACCGTTAATTCGCTTACTGCCAACGAAATAAGAGCAATGCAACAATTAAATAATGGAAACATTATCATTGCTACCAAAGATGGAACTATTCGGTTTTTCAACAATAACCTAACCGAAATAGGCATTTTATGTACCGATGGTTCTTTGAACAGTAGAAGTAAAATCAATGATCTTGCCTATTGTATTCTCGAAGACTCAAAAAAAAATATATGGATTGGAACAAAAGGTACCGGATTAATTAAACTGATTCCCACGGATAACATCAGCACATCCAATCCGAAATACAAATTGGAAAGGTTTGAAAACAATCCGCTTGAAAACAACAGTCTGTCAAACGATAATATTTACAGCATCATCGAAGATGACAAGGGAAGAATACTTATAGGTACATTTGGCGGCGGATTGAATGTAGTAAATGAAACAAACGGGAAAACCACTTTTCTGAATTACAAAAACAAACTCAACTTCCCGATTAACACGTGTTCAAAAATAAGACATTTACTGCAGGATTATGAAAAAACCATTTGGGTAGCAACTACCAACGGTTTGCTTCAAATTGAAAACTTTATGGCTGCAAATATGCAACAGTATTATCACGAAAAAATACCCGGCAATGAAAGCAGCTTGAGTAATAATGATGTGCATTACCTACTTGAAGATAACAAAAACCGACTTTGGATAGGTACTTTTGGAGGAGGATTAAATAAACTTACAAAAAAGGCATCTGCAAAAAATAAGGCAGCATTCGAAAATTACTCTACAGCTCAGGGATTGTTCAGTGATATTGTACTGAGTATCCGGATTGATAAAGTCGGAAATTTATGGTTTACATCCGAGAACGGAATATCGCGGATGAATCCGGAAACCAAATTTGTTCAAAATTATGATGTTTTCAGTGGTTTGAAAAATGCACATTTTTCGGAAGCTGCCAGCATGATAACTAATGTGGGTAAAATTTACTTCGGTAGCAATAATGGATATTATTATTTTAATCCATCCGAAATAATTACAAGCACCGAAAAACCGGTAATTGAATTTACGGCATTCCAGCTTTTTAATATCGATGTAAAAGCCGGAGATAAAAACTCGCCTCTTAAAACAAGCTTAGGTACTACCAAAATGTTAGAACTTACGCATAAACAATCCGTTTTCAGTATCGAATATGCAGCCCTCGATTTCTCTAATCCTGAAAAAATTCAATACGCTTTCATGCTCGAAAACTTTGAAACAGAATGGAACTACGTTAGAAATCAACGCAAAGCCACTTATACCAACCTGCCAAAAGGAACTTTTTATTTCAAAGTTAAATCAACTAACAATGAGGGTGTTTGGGTAGAAAACGAACGGGTGATGATTATTAAAATTTTACCTTCGTTTTGGGAAACGTACATCGCTTATTTTCTTTACCTTTTTATTGCACTTTTACTACTTTACATTGTGTATTATCTAACAAATATGTACATGAAACTTAAAAACGAAGTAGAAATTGAACAAAAAGTTACCGATATTAAACTTCGGTTTTTCACCAATATATCACATGAATTGCGAACTCCGCTGACACTTATAAGTGGACCAGTCGAAAATATTTTGAAAACCGAACGCATTACCGAAAACGCCAGAGATCAGTTAAGCATTGTCAAAAGTAATGCCGACCGTATGCTCAGGCTTATCAATCAGATTCTTGATTTTCGAAAAATTCAGAATAAAAAAATGCGTCTCAAAATTCAACCTACACGTTTTGATGTGCTTTTAAAGGATATATGTTCAAATTTCAGCAAGGAAGCGCTCGATAAAAATATTAGATTTAAACTCACCAACAATGCCGGAGAAATTGTGCTTTGGATTGACAGAGACAAAACAGATATTATTTTTTATAATTTACTCTCCAATGCTTTTAAATTTACTCCGGAAAACAAAAAAATTGAAGTTATAATTGATATTATTTCATCAAAAAAAGACATTCAGGTAAAAGTCATAGATGAAGGACCGGGTATTCCGCGTGAAAAACGTAACGTTCTATACGAAAGATTTACATCAGCCAACGAAATTCAGACACTTGGAAGCCAGCGCGGTACAGGGATTGGGCTTAATCTTGTGAAAGAACTTGTAGACCTGCATAAAGGACAGATAGAAGTAGAAAGCGAAACAGGAAAGGGAACTTCTTTTACTGTTACCTTTTTTTCAGGAAAAGAACATTTTGGAAACGATGTAGACTTCATTGTAGAAGACGACTATCAGGTATATGTGAATAAAACTTCAGAAACCGAATCCTTAAATATCGAATCGGAATGCTTTTCAACTACTAAAGAAAATCCTTTAATTCTTATCGTAGAAGATAATGATGAAATGCGCGATTTCCTTACAAAAGTTCTCAATAAAAAATATCGTATCGAAACAGCTCCCGAAGGTTTAACAGGTTGGGAAAAAGCCCGAAAAATGATTCCCGACTTAATAATAACGGACTTAATGATGCCTGAAATGGATGGTATTCAACTTACCGATGAAATAAAAAAGAACGAGCACACAAGTCATATTCCTGTAATATTGCTGACGGCAAAATCTGCTGACGAAAGCCGATTGAACGCTTTGAAAACTGGCGCCGATGATTACATAACCAAACCATTCAGTCCATTGATTCTGTTGGCTCGCATTGAAAATATTCTCGAGCAACGCAAACGGTTGCAGGAACAATATCGCAAAAATCTACTCGACATGGAGCCTGCTCATGTTGAGCTTGCTTCGCAAGATGAAATTTTCATGGCTAAACTTCTCGATTTTATGGAAAAAAATATAGATAACAGTGAATTGACTGTTGATGATTTGGTTTCGGAGATGGCTTACGGAAGAACTGTTTTTTTCAATAAACTAAAGGGACTTACCGGACTTGCTCCTATCGAATTTGTACGTCAGGTTCGTATAAAACGCGCTGCTCAATTGCTAAAATCGGGGCAATACAATATTTCGCAGGTTACTTACATGGTAGGCATGAGCGATTCTCGCTATTTCAGCAAATGCTTTAAAAAAGTGTACGGGGTTACTCCTTCGGAGTTTAAAAAGGAATAGAAATTTGAGCGGATTTAAAATTTAGCAATCGACAAATGACAATTTACAATTAATCTGTAATTTAACAGTATTAAAGTTGATTCAATTTAACCAATCAACCAATTCATTTTACCGAGAATAAACTCAACTTTCTCATCAACCGGAAGTTCGTAAGGTATCCAATTGATAGTAAATCCACGTTTTTCCATTCCTCTGAACCATGTCATTTGTCGTTTGGCAAATTGGTGAATGGCTATTTCGAGTTGTTTGAACATTTCGGGATAAGTAATTTGTCCCGTTACAAATTGTGTTACGAATTTATATTCAAGTCCGTAATAGATCAGGTTTTCAGGGCTAACTCCATTTTCAATGAGTCTTCTCACCTCTTCTATCATGCCTTGGTTCAAGCGCTGTTTAAGCCTGCCTGCGAATTTCCCTGTCGGGATTTATGCCGAAAATAATACTTTCGAGTGGTGGAAATTCAAAATAATCGGGAGCCTGCCGTGCATTGTATGTTGCAATTTCTATAGCACGAATAGCTCTACGCGCTGAATCAACATCGGTAGTATTATGCATGGGACCAAAACTGCTTAAAATATCAGCAAGTTCTGTTAAACTTTTATTTTTCAGAGTTTCACGTAAAGTAGCATTTTCGGGTACATCGGGCAGTTTATAACCTTTAAGTACAGCTTCGATATACAAACCTGTTCCGCCACAAAGCAACGGCAGACGGTTGCGCTTTTTTAAATCAGATAATACACAGTGAAAATCGTGCTGATACTCGTAAAGATTGTATTTTTCACCAGCTTCAATTATATCAATTAAATGATATGGAACTTTTTTATCATCAAAAATGTATTCAGATAAATCCTTTCCTGTACCTATATCCATTCCACGATAAACCTGGCGCGAATCTGCACTGATAATTTCAGCATCAAGTCGATGAGCAAGCGCAACTGCAAGACTCGTTTTACCAGATGCTGTAGGCCCGAGTATTGTAATTAGTTCTGTTTCCTTCATTTGATTTCAAAAAAAAATTGTCTTCTCTGAAAAATATTTTTTTATTAAACATCATGATGCATATTTTTAAAGATGCCATGAATGCAACATCAATATCACAACACATGGTTCTACAGGATTTCAGCATCCATTCACTTATGGTTCGCTTACATATAAATATATTTATTTACCTTTCGCAGCTAATTCAAAAATATTATTCATTATAAAGCCGTTTACTACCTCAACTTAGTTTTGTGGTGTATTTCTTTTTTCTAAAAATACTATACACAAATCCGGCAATCAGAACAATAGTAATCGGGATTACTACATTTATTATTTGAAGGAGAATGCGATTTTCATCAACAACTGTTTTATTGAGAAGTCTTAATTGTATGTTTTTTGAGCGGAGTTGCATCCAACCGGTTTGGTCGGTAAGATAAAGCGTTGCATTTTTAATAAAATCACTGTTTCCGTATTGCAGGTTTGTGTATCGGTCGAATCCGAGCGGTAAAGTAGTACTATCTGATGCAGTTCCGGTAGTTTCATTTCGGATTATATCGCCATCGGCAATAAAAATTTGACGTGTTTTAGGACTTTTTTGTACAAAAGGAAATGAACGGACAATATCAGAAGGAACAATTCGATTGGTAAAAACCGATTCAAAATTACCTTCGACAAGTACTGCTACAGGTAAATAGGACGATTTGAAAAGTGATTTGTCAGAGATTTGATCAGTGGAAGCAACATCAATAATAGCCGGCACGGTTATAGTTCTTGTGTTTTTTGAAGTAGCAAGCAATATTTTCTTCTGTAAACCTGCATTTTCGCCCACAACATCAATTACTGAAACAAAATCGGCTTTTACGGGAGTGATATTTTTTGTAACAGAATGGTGCGGATTTACAGACAAAATAGGCGAAAAATACCACGACACAGCTTCGAATTGCGGATTCTCGCCGTCAGGTGCTACATTTACAGGAATACTAACACACTGAACATCTTGAATAAGAACAGGATTGATTCTCACACCGTATTTAAAAAGCATATCGTTGAGGTTGAAATCAGCAGTAACTGCCGAAGCAACACCCGAAACACTTAATTCGCCACGGTTGAGTTTTACGCCTTCGACAAGCCATAATACACTACCGCCATTCATTATATATTGATCGATAACATATTTTTCAGCTTCGGTAAATGCAGTTTTAGGATCGGCTATGATTATAGCACGATAATTCGCAAGAACTGTGGCATCGTTCGAAATTGCGCCTCTATCCACCTGAAAATAGCGACTCAATGTTTTACTGATATCGTAAGTTTCTGCCTCATCAGCTTCACCATGTCCTTCGATAAATGCAACACGTTCAATTTTCGTATTTAACAAGCGTCTTAATCCGTCAGTAATTTCATATTCAAGATTTTCGATAGAAATATTTAAATTTTCTTCGCCTGAAAGTCCTGAAATATTTTTTAGCAGGTTTACATATACAACTCTGTCGGTATAACGAAGTTCTAACCATGGAAAAATAATTTTTCTTACAGATTTTCCACCTCTGCCCCGTTCAAAAACAATAAAAGGTTTTATTCCCAAGCTTTTAAGATTCTCGTAGTTAAGTAATCTCTCCTTTTCTGTAGAAGCTTCTGAAGGATTTTCATACATGATTTTAATACCCTTTGAATTGACTGACATTTCATCGAGCAGCGCAACTGTAGATTTTTTTAAACCTGCAAAACCGGAGTTCAAATCACCATGAAGATATAATGTTGCATATATTTTCTCGTTAGTATTTTGCAACATTTGCTTAGTTTGTGCCGAAATACTGTATCGTTTATCGGCTGTAAGATCAATTCTGAAATTAAAAAAATATGATGCAGCTATTGTTGCAATAAAAAAAAGTGGTATTAAAATTATTCTGAATAATGATTTCATAATCATATTTAAAAGAAAAAGTGCAAATATAATCATTTTAAATGCAATGTAAAGATGAATCATTAGCCAGTTTTCAGTTTTAAAAACATATTGAATCACTTAAAAAAACTTATTTCTGATTTAATGGTGTTTTATCAATAAAAATCACAGATATATTTTATTATCTTTGTGTTTTGTTAAAATAACCAATTGCATTAAGTTTTTCACACCTTATAATCAGCAATTTAAAATAAATAATTTCAGCAATTGAACATTTGAAGTAAAAACAAAATGGGAAAAATAATTTCACTGACAAATCAAAAGGGAGGAGTAGGTAAAACTACAACAGCCATAAATCTTGGGGCATCGCTTGCTTCACTCGGAAAAAAAATACTGCTTGTCGATGCTGACCCTCAGGCGAATGCTTCTTCCGGGCTTGGTATAGACATACGTACGCTCAAATTTACAATATATGAATGTTTGATTGAAAATATTGCACCGCAAATAACCATTCAAAAAACAGAAGTCGAAAATCTTTTTGTTATGCCATCGCATATTGATTTGGTGGGCGCTGAAATCGAAATGCTCAATCTCGAAAATCGCGAGAAAGTATTAAGTAATACTTTGCAACCATTAAAAAATGAATTCGATTATATATTGATAGACTGTTCGCCATCGTTAGGTCTGATAACTGTAAACGCACTTACAGCTTCAGATTCAGTCATCATACCGGTTCAGTGCGAGTATTTTGCACTCGAAGGCATCAGCAAATTGCTCAATACCATTAAAATAATAAAAAGCAAACTGAACCCAGCGCTCGAAATTGAAGGTTTTCTTCTCACCATGTACGATAATCGTCTGCGACTTGCCAATCAGGTACTCGATGAAGTAAAAAGACACTTTGAAGGTATGGTATTCGAAACAGTAATTACACGCAATGTTAGATTAAGCGAGGCTCCAAGTCACGGAATGCCTGTTCTGCAATATAATTCCGAATCGAAAGGCTCGATAAACTATGTAGATTTGGCAAAAGAGCTTATAGCAAAACATGAAGCTTAATAAAAATTGAATATTCAGACTACAAAAAAAAATGACAAAAAACAGCAAACTAGGACTTGGCCGCGGACTGAGTGCACTAATCGATACAGAAACGATTGATACTGCAGGTTCCACTTCGATAAGCGAAGTAGAAATTGAATTGATTATCGCCAATCCTAACCAGCCTCGTACTTATTTTGATGAAGAATCGTTGAACGAACTGGCAATTTCAATAAAGGAGTTAGGCGTAATTTCTCCAATAACATTGCGAAAAAACGATGATGGCACTTATCTGGTTATAGCCGGCGAACGAAGGCTCAGAGCATCGAAAATTATCGGACTGAAAACAATACCTGCTTATATAAAAACGGCAGCCGATGAACAGGTTATGGAAATGGCGCTCATCGAGAATATACAGCGTGAAGACCTGAATGCGATTGAAATTTCGCTTACCTTTTACCGACTGATGGAAGAATACAAGCTTACACAAGAGCGTCTGAGCGAAAGAGTAGGAAAAAAACGAACTACAGTGGCAAATTATTTGCGTTTATTGCGTCTGCCCGCTGAAATTCAGATGGGTATAAAAGATAAAAAAATTGATATGGGACATGCCCGTGCCATTCTCGGACTTTCAAATCCTGTGCAACAACTCCATGTGTACGAGGAAATTCTGAAAAAAGGCTTATCGGTTCGCGAAGTTGAAAACAAAGTTCGTCGGATGCTCGAAACTGTTGAAGAAAAAAACAAACCTGCAAAAAAGAGTTTAACCCATTTAAAAGAATATGATGAACTAAAAAAAAGACTTAGTCATGTTTTTGGAACCCGGATACAGTTTGAATGCGACAAAAACGGAAAGGGCAAAATATCTATTCCGTTTTCGGGCGATGATGAACTGACACGTATTATGGAATTAATGGACAGAATTTAATTTTATTCTTCTATTAAGTGAAGTTAAAAATTGAAATATTAATTACAGCGCTTTTTGTGTTTACATTGACTATAAACGCTAACCAGCCATTAGCCGGATATAAAAGTACTGCAAAGGATACTTTAATTTTTAAAAAAAACAAGACTTCTGACAATAAAAACTTTACAACTTACGATACATTAACTACTGAAAATTTTAAACCGAATCCCGAACAAGTGATTTGGATGGGTGCAATAATTCCGGGTTACGGCCAGTTTATGAACCGCCGATACTGGAAAATACCTATTGTTTACGCCGGATTTCTTGGATGTACGTATGCAATAACCTGGAATTCTTTACGTTATCAGGCATACAGAAATGCATATCGCGATATAATTGATACCAATGAATCGACCACAAGCTACCTCGATATTTTACCAAAGGGTTATACTGTGGACACTTATGGTGGAACATCGGCATTTACCGGAATTCTGAAAACTCAAATGGACAAATTCAGGTATAACCGCGATTTAAGCATTATTGCTACAGTAGCATATTACGCCATTACGCTTGTCGATGCTTTTGTTGATGCACAACTGTACGATTTTGACATAAGCCCTGACTTGTCGCTCAAATTTCACCCTGCGATTTTCGAAAACCAATACGCTAAAGGAAAATCGGCAGGAATACAAGTAAGTCTGAAAATTAGATAAAAAGTAAAACCGAAGATATTTTTTTAAAGAATGAATTTGAAAATTTTTATTATTACAACTTTTTTATTGCTCACCGGTTTCACTCGTGTGACAACTGCATTTTCTCAACAGAATACAAGCAATCAGGGAATTATAATACCCGATTCAACGGTATCGGTTCCTTACGAATACGATAACACTCTGGAAAATTTGCTACATGAATGGTTTGTAAAATATGTCGAGAAATCTGATTGCGTGTCGGATGAATTTAACGAAAATATAACTGATTCTGTTTACAAAGTCAGACTGTCGAAAATGCCCTGCATTATGGAAATGCCTTTCAATAATTTTGTAAAATCTTTTATCGAACTTTATACTGTCCGCAAGCGTCGTCAAATGGAATACATGCTCGGCATGGGCGATTATTATTTCCCTATTTTCGAACAAATATTAAGTGCAAACAATTTACCCCTTGAGCTAAGATACCTCCCTGTTATCGAATCGGCACTCAACACTACAGCAATTTCGCGTATGGGAGCAGCCGGTTTGTGGCAATTTATGGTGGGAACCGGAAAAATGTATGGACTTGAAATAAACAGTCTTGTTGATGAGCGTCTCGACCCGATAAAATCAACACATGCAGCCGCACGTTTTCTGAAAGATTTATTTGCAATTTACGGTGATTGGCACATGGTGATAGCAGCTTATAACTGCGGACCAGGAAACGTTAATAAAGCAATACGCCGCTCGGGCGGAAAACGCGACTACTGGGCAATTTACCCACATCTTCCTGCTGAAACCAGAGGCTATGTTCCTATTTTTATCGCTGCCAATTATTCTATGTATTATGCAAACAAGCACAATATATGCAAGGCTAAAGTAATTATGCCTGCACTGACCGACACTATCATGGTACGCGAACGAGTTCACTTCGAGCAAATTTCCTCAGTGTTAAATATCCCAGTTGATCAGATTAAATTGCTGAATCCTCAATATCGAAAAAATTTAATTCCAGGCGATATAAAACCTTATGCTTTGTGTTTACCTTCATCATTAGCCGGTAATTTTATCGAAAGATATACTGATATCGTAAACTATAAAGCTGATTCACTTATAAATACACGCCGAAGCGAAGTTGAAATTGCTCAGGCAACTCCGATTACACCCGGAGGTTCAGGCAAAGTAATTTATCATACCGTGCGCAGAGGACAAACACTTAGCCAGATAGCAGCTCGGTATGGCGTGTCAGTTACAAAACTGAAATCGTGGAACAAGCTACACGGTTCAAAAATCCAGACAGGAAAAAAACTGAAAATTTTGAAATAATTTTTTTAATAAATTTCGAAATGGAAAAAATGTATTATTCAATTTCAGAAGTATCCGAAATGCTTGGTTTAAGTCAATCGAATCTGCGTTTTTGGGAAAAAGAATTTAAACATCTAAAACCCAGACGAAACAACAAAGGAACACGTTTTTATAACAAAGAAGATATTGAAATCATTAAAACAATTTTATTTCTTGTAAATGAGCAAAAATTAACCCTCGATGGCGCTAAAAGAAGATTAGAACAAAAAAAAGATTCTGTAACTAAACAACTGCTGCTTGTAGACCGATTAAAGCGTATCAGACAAGAATTGAAGGGCATTTCTGCAGCATTATCAAAATAGAAATTCTCAATAAATTTTCAGTAAAAACACAAAAAAAGTTCATCAGATTTTTTAAATTGCTGCTTATTCATTCAAAAATAATAATTATTCAAGTTATGAGACAAATGCAATCACTCTTGGTTTTTTTAATTTTATTTACCAATATCATTGATGTTGCCGCTAAAAAACCTAAGAATGTGATATTTATGATTGGCGATGGCATGGGTATTTCTCAAATTTATTCTGCAATGGTGGCTAATGGCAATTCACTGAATTTGGAACAAATGCCGGTTGGTGGCTTTATCAAAACATACTCAGCCGATAATTACACTACCGACTCTGGTGCAGGTGGTACTGCACTTGCCTGCGGAATTAAAACCAATAATAATATGATTGGCATGTATCCCGATTCCACTTCAGCCGAATCGATATTAAAAGTTGCAGAACGCAATGGTTTAGCTACAGGCATAGTGGCTGCCTGCGCTTTAACTCATGCAACTCCGGCTTCTTTTATTGCCAACCAGCCAAACCGAAGTATGTATGAAGAAATAGCTGCCGATTTTCTTCATACAGATGTGGATGTATTAATAGGCGGAGGCAGAAAACATTTTACTGAAAGAACCGATGGAAGAAATTTGGCAAAAGAGCTTGAAATAAAAAATTATACATTGGCTACAACTATGGAAGCCGTAAAAAACATAAAATCAGGAAAACTTGTCGGTCTGTTATACGATGAACATAATCCTTCAATGCCTGAACGAGGAAATATGCTCCCTGAAGCAACCTTAGCTGCGATAAACATTCTGAAAAACAATAAAAAAGGTTTTTTCCTGATGGTTGAAGGTTC
>CAYQWD010000044.1:0-258 GCA_964420955.1 uncultured Paludibacter sp.
AACTGAGTAAAACACCGTATGGACACAAAAACCTGCAATAAGGTCTGCCAACAAATATGCCTGTTATCAGAATTATAGCCCCAAAAATAAACATGCCCGCAGTGGCACTCATACGAAAAAATCCGATAAACGGATCGTATCGGCAAATTATAAAATCGGCACCGGTTGCAGCAAATAATAAAGCAAGCATCAAATAAATATAAGGAATTGCGCTTAGAGGTTTGCTGATACGTGTTGACAGAGTAACCGGTTTTATAT
>CAYQWD010000044.1:268-5755 GCA_964420955.1 uncultured Paludibacter sp.
AACCAAATCCTGCAAAGCGCCCATAAAGCACACACCCGCACAAAATGTTCGTCCGAAAAACAATGTAAATAACAATGGCAGTATAAAAAACGCAACTACTGTAATCGGAATCACATAATCTGCCTGAAACAATGCGAGTGTAACATTTTGAATTGAACCGACTGAACAAACACAACCATCTTTGAACACACCAAAATAAATAATTGAAAAAATAGATGTCCAGAAAATTCCTCTGCGCGATCTTTTTTTCAACACAAACCAACTCATTACCGACAATGCAATGATTAACACAAAAACATCAGTGTATTCCCAAATCAAAGCGCGAGGCGGCACAGTTTGGGTTTCGGGTATTGTATAATCAGTTTCAAATTCCGGCGCCGGAAAACGCTGTGCATTTGCCGATTGTATTGTAACAATAAACAGTAGCGTTATTAATATGTATTTTAATTTTTGCACGAGACCTTGTTTTAGAGCAAAGAATAAAGAATAAAGACTTTATACCGGAAATTTGAAAATTATTTCAGCTTTTTGGCGCGCTGAAGCCTGTTTTGAGCAAATATCCTTTTTTTGCAGGAATCTGAATTATTGCATCAGCCGGACAAACTTTTGCAATGGCACATTGGTTACAGTTAGTGCAAATATTGTGGTTAATTTGCAAATGCAGTGAGCCATTGCCAAATGCACCACAACCTTCCACGCATTTTCCGCAGCCATTGCATAAATCTTCTTCAATTTCGTAAAGATAATATGGTTCTTCGATGAATTTTCGTTTCAGGGCTTTTGTGGGGCAAAGCTGATTTTCGGCACCGGTATTCAAATGTTTCACCTGTGGTTTGAAGTATCCGCCGCATAAATCGCAGTATCCGCACATTTTGTTAATATGCATACATTTTACGGCCGATAAATTTAACACACAATCGGTAGCACAACGTCCGCATTGCACGCATTTATACGGATCGATTTGCCAAACCAGATCGTCTGACATTGATTTCGAAACTGCCAAACCTGTTATGGATGCCAGCGAAACAAAAGCGGTAGCGCGTAATCCGGTTTTCAGAAATTCTCTGCGGTTCAACTTGTTTTTTTCCATGATATCAATATTTTCACATTCACTTTTTTAAGTTTTTCAGTTCAAAAACATGTACTTTCATTGCCGAGGGTTCAAGAATATAGATTATATCGTTCTTGTCAACCGCTATATCCAATCCTTTTGTGTCATCCTGAAATTTTTCAGGACCTGCCAACACTCCTGCAAATTCGCCGTTTTTGTTGTATTTTTTTACGCGAACAAGCCCTTTTTCAGATGTAATAAAAGAACCATCGCTTAAAACTGCAAAATGCGAAGGATTGCAACAACCACAAAATCCATCAACAGCCGAAGATGTTTTTCCCCAGCTCATCATTATACTGCCTTCACTATCGAATTGTACCAATTTATGCCGTCCGGTATTAGCCACCCAAACGCTCTGGTCAGCTCCCTGAGCTACATCGAAATAGTAACTTGGGATAACAAAAAAAGAAAGATCTTTTTTATCGGTTTTTTGTCCGATTACTCCAAGCAAATCCCCATCAAAAGAATACTTATAAATAGAAGTTAACTGGGCATCGGCAGCATAAATTTTATCAAGCACTACAGCTAACGAAGTGATATAACTTTCCGGATTTTGCATTTTCCAACTTTTCAGTAATTTTCCATTGGTTTCATAAATACGAATTTCGTTTTCAAAAGCAGCTATAATTTTATTATTGGAGCAAGTTAGCGCAGTGGCATTGATACCTGCTGAGAACTCCGAAATCTGATTTCCTGAACTATCATAGCTTCGAAGTAATTTATCAATCCCAACTAAAATCTCATTATTTTGATTAACCGCAATTGCTTTTGATTCTGAACCTTGCAAATGGAAATTTGAGTAAGAAACCGGCAAAAAATTCTCAGGAGCAATTTCATCAAGACTGTCGATTTTCATTGAATAAGGATTACCGTTGATATTTTCATGATTTGGCTTTACCATGAAATATCCTGCTACAATTATTGCAATTACTATCAGTATTACCAATGAATACGTAACAATGTTTTTTTTCATGTTTTTTGCATTTTACAATTAATCAATATAATTTTTTTCATCTGAAATCGACACAATAAATCTTTTTTGAATCGCGCAGCAGCAAATATCCATCAGCAAAAGCGAAAGGTCCCCAAGCATCATGTCCTTCGAGTATTTTTACCTCATTTAATAATTTAAAACTGTTTACTTTTGCATCAATCATTGTTAAAACCCCATCATCGCTTAAAATCAGAAAGGTATCGTTCAGCTTCATATACGGACCTAAACCATAGCGATGTGTTTTACCGCTTTGCCAAACCGGATTTCTTAAATCATTTATATTGTAACATACAAACTGATTACGGTTTGCAGCTGCATCTTTGGGCAGAATACCATAAATAAAATCGCCGATAACTATTGGAGTTTGCTGTTCGGAAGCCAAACCTTCGTGCGGTCCAAATTTATCTTCAATTTTTGCGTTTAAAGTATTGCCACTGCCTGAAATTTTGATAATCGCACCTCCTGCACCATAACCTCCTGTAACAAAAATGCGGTTATTGCCGATATAAACAGGCATTGGCGCAATTACAGAAGGAGCCCAATCCGAAATTTCCCATAAGAGTTTTCCTGCATCTTCAGGCTCAGCTGAAACTCCAACTACACTTCCGATGGCTGGATACACATACATTTTTTTTCCGGAAACATTAACCGGTAAGATTGATGAATGCGACATTTTACGTTGGTTTGGATTTGGAGTCTGCCAAAGAATTTTTCCGGTTTTACAATCAACTCCCATCATTAATGAACTTCCTCCAACCGCTATAATCGCAACATTGTTATCAATTACGGGACACTGACCGGTGTACCATAGCGGAGTTTCAGTTCCAAATTCTTTTTCGAGATCGATGCCCCACAAGAAATTTCCTGTTGCACGTTCAACACACATAACATGACATCGCGGCCCAATTGTAACAATAAAATCCTGATTTATAGCAGGAATTGTACGCGACATTCCATGATTTCTTTTTACTCGCACTTTGTACCACCGCCGCCATTGTTCTTTGCCGGTTTCGAGCGATATACATTTAAGCATATCAGCTTTTTCAGTTTCATCATAATCGATAAAATAAACCATACCATCGTACACTGCAGGAGCTGCATGACCTTCGCCGGTTTCAACACTCCAAACAATTTTCGGCATTTTCTTATTCCAGTTTTGATTAAGAGGATAGGACGTCCGAAGTATATTATCAGAATATAAACCTCTGAAATTGGGCCATTTCTCAGTGAGTGAACTTGCGAAATTATCATATTTCTGAAAAAATTCACCAATTTTTATTTCTTCCGCTTCTCCTGTAGTTGTACTGTCAGAAGGCTTGTCCATGCCCGGTTGATATGTATAAAAATCATGTGTAGGATCGTAAAAAAGCCAAAAAAACAACAACAGCAAACTTAAGCCTGCTGTCGTTGCCGTTAGTATTTTTACAATTCTACTGTTCATGGTACTACTAACAGAAATAAATTATTCTCTGCAATGAAAACTATTATTTCCCTGTAAATCCTTATTTTTTAACATTATAAGCCATTAAAGTATTGCCCCTTCGGACATATAAAATTCCGTCGACAATAACCGGATGTGCCCAGTGTTGTTCTGTTCCGAGTGTTATCCTGAATTTCGATTTCAGATTAAAACCGTTTTCGTTTATTTCCATAATTCCCAGTTCGCCATTGTCGGCATAGCAATACAGTAAACCATCGGCATAAATAACCACGCCTTTGCCAATAACATTGGTTTTATGCAGTACATTACCGGTTTTCGCATCCAAACATTGCCAGCTTCTGTCGCCCTGATGTCCTGAGGCAATAATAAAATTGTTTATCCACACAGCGCCACCCATTTGACTGTCCATAGTTGTATTTCGCCATAACTCGGTAACACTATTACCATCATCCGAAATTTTAAACATTACTCCGCCGGTTTTATATCCTGTTATGTTGTAAACATGACCATCTTTGTACAAAGGAGTGTTCGGATGAATTGAATAAACATTAGTTTGAGGAACACTCCAAAGCAATTTACCATTTTGCGTGTCGATTCCAACTATGTTGTTTGTGAGCGAAGTAACCAAAATATTTCTTCCCTTATGATTAATTAACTGCGGAGAACAATACGCCGAAGCATCGCCTGTTGCTTTCGATTTCCAGATTTCTGCCCCTGTATTTAAATTCAACGCTACTAATGAAACTTCGGTGCCGCCTGGAGTAAAAAACACCTTGTCGTCCAAAATTACCGGAGCTTCAACTACGCCCCATTTAGGCGTACGCGATCCATATTTAGTTTGCATATCAACCGACCACACTTTTTTCCCTGTGGCAGCATCCAAACAAATTGCTTCACCATAAGCTGTGGCAAGATATAATTTACCTTTATTAAAAATAAGGGTAGTGCGTGTTCCGGGGTAAGACTCCTTCCAGTCCTTACCATATTCAACTTTCCAAAGTAATTTTCCATCAGTATTCATACAGAATGCCATACCTTTTTCATCAATTAAACCTGTAGTATATAATTTATTACCTACAACGGTAACAGATGTAAATCCCTGTCCCAAACCATCAAAACTCCAGAGTAATTTTGGTCCATCAGCAGGCCATTCTTTTAAAAGTCCGCTTTCGTTATAAATACCATTTCGGGCAACGCCACGCCATTGCAGGTTATCCTTTGCCACGGATTGAAAACAAAGGGATAATAAAAAAACTGCTGTGATAATGCTTGTTTTATACATACAATTGAGGTATTATGTTTTCAGAAATTAATGAATGATAATTATTTAGCAAATATAAAATATTTATTTTTATGGTAAACAGTTTTTCTTATTTTTTAAAGATTAATATTGTATAAAAAATGGTTAAAGTGTGAATAAAAAAAATTCAGAAAACAAATAACCATTTTTCAAACAGGTTTTTATGCTGAAAAATTCTATCTGCGTATTATTTTGTGTTTTCTATTCGTTACGCAATTCGGATGTAAATTGTTTTTTTATGCTGAGTTTTGTACCTGCCCAAATCCATATTAATCCGTTAAGAACAAATACAAAAATAATAATCAAAGGTTGCACAAAAGGAAAACCGCCATTCGACATTAAAAAAGTATGAATACCTGCAAAAAACGATGCCAGACTTCCGGTAAAAATACCCACTAACACTAACAGAATAAACTCGGCGAAATATATTACTTTTATTCTTCTGAAAGGAATTCCTATCGCCTGAAGTATCGCAATATTTTTCTTCTGTTCATGAATGCTTTTGTAAATTACTACTGCAATGCCGGCAGTGCCAATTAAAAATGCGATAGCGCCAAGAATCATAAATATATCAAGATATGTATCAGTAACGGAATTGAAAACCTCAAGTCGTTCGGTAGAGGGTTGAATTTCTGCACCAT
>CAYQWD010000044.1:5765-11367 GCA_964420955.1 uncultured Paludibacter sp.
CAAAACACTTTCAAGTTCCTCTATCATAAATTGATAATCGTGTGCATTCAAATCAGCCAAAATAATATTACTGCCGCTGATGGAAGGAAAATGTTTGATAAAGTTTTCTTCCGAAATTATAATATTTCCCTGAAGTATTGAGTTTTCAATACTGCCATATAAAACCAAAAATATCGTATCGCCTTTTTCGTTAATATACTGAATGCTGTCGCCAAGTGACTTTCCCAAACCCCAAGTAATGACTGACTGATCGGCAACAGCAGGAATGCAGTTTGAAGATAACTGTAAATTCAGTACATTCCATGAATTAAAGTTTTTATGTAGCACATTTACAAAACTGAACGAATTGCGATAATGCAACAACTCTGGTTTCACTCCAAGAATTGTAGGTCTGATTACTCTGTTCAGATTCAGGCAACTGGCATCATCGTTTTTAAATTGTTGCATTTGCACAAACGAAGCATTGCTCAATTCGTCTGAAAACACCATAGTTTCTCTGCCTTCAATTGTATTAAGGTCGGCATTCAGGCTGATACTTGTTTCAATAAAATGTGTAAATCCGCCTGTGCCTGAAGTATTGTCAAGCGCTGTTTGTTTAAAATCAGTTCGGTAAGAGCCGATAGTAATAACCATAAAAACACCGATGGCAAGTATTGCAGCTATCAGAAAATTCCGGCTGAAATTGAAATTCAGATTTCGAAAAGCTATTCCAGTAGTTGAAATAGAATTTCCGTGCAATTTGCCGGATTTCTTAACAACAGCAGCAAATGCACTTAACAAACTCACGAGCAACATGAATCCTGACAGTAAAAATAAAGTGCTGTTTTGAAAGGAATTATTTAAGAAGTTATAACCGAATAAACCCAGAAATAACGATAATGCAATAACAGACACAATCAAATAACGCGAAGAATGATCAGAAACAGTTATGAGCGACACTTTAACCGATTTCTTTTGAAACCTTCTTAACATTAGCAGAATGATGATGCCAAATAAAAACACATTACCCGAAAACCCGATGAACAACGATAAAGCATTAATTTTCAGGAATATTAAATTTGTTCTTACAATATCGTTCCATGCCGAATTTAAAATATTCAACAACAACTCACTCAGAAAAATTCCGCCTAAAACTCCTGCAATTCCGCTAACAACAGAAATCAATAAACCTTCGGCTAAATATAATCTTGAAATCATTTTCGGAGGTATTCCTGTTGCTCGCAAAACGAACTGCTCTTTCGTTCGTCTGGAAAGCATCATACTAAATAAAAGAGCACTTAGAAGCATGGCTGCAACTATCAGAAAAAAACCAAGACTGAGAAAAAGCTGTGCAAAGTCAACTGCATTATTCGCTGACCAACGAGCATCGTCCTGAATATCGGACACCAAAATTCCCGCATTTGATGGAGAAATATTTGAAAGAATTGCTTTCGAAACAGAATCGGGATGAATACTGTTACCGAAACGAATGGATGTGGCATTTCCGAATGAATTTCCCCAAATTGCAACTGCAGTCTGAAATGAAATAAATGCTTTGGGTGTTCCCTTGTGTTGTTTCCACCAGCGCTCATCCTTGTCTCTGATTTTTGAATAATCGATGGGAATTCCAGCTTCCCAATCGCTGCAACGGTCAACACCTGTAAAACCTTCAAATCCAGGCATAAGCATACTGTCGGCAGCATAACTTGTAATTCCTGTGATATGTTTTACAACAAATTTTTCTGATTTTTCCATCAGTCTTCTGTATGCTCCAAGCGTAAAATACTTAAGTTGAACAGTATCGTTCAACCGCAGTTTTAAATCATCGGCAAGCCATGTATTTATGATTATTTCGTTTGCCTGAGGCTGAAATCCGGGATAAACTGACAAAGCCGAAACAAAGGAATAAGGTGTTGATCTTTGCTTAAAACTGATTTCGTTTACCAGATATGTAAACGATGGCTGTGGATTCAGATTCATTTGTTCTAATACCTGTAAAATGGTATCTTTTATAAAAACCTCATCGGAAACAAGTTCAAATTGTTTGTCATAATCAGTACTCCTGAATTGAAAATTAATTACATCAAGCGACCAGTTTTGCTTTATTGATTTCTCAATTTCTGACGATGTTATATCTGGTTTTTCAATAAGCAGAATATTGCAAACATTGCTGTCGAAATTAAGTTGCGAGAGTTTTTCTAACGGCAGGAAAATTGCAGGTTTTGTTACCTGGTTGGTTTCAATACTGAAATTCCCGAATGAATTTTCATCGGCCATTGCAACAACTTTACAGCGAAAAGCCTTGCTGTTATTTTCTGATGAAACAAACGGGACATTGGCACTTACATAGCTTGCTTTTTCTACTCTGATAAAAATTTCATCGCCCGTGCTTATTTTAAGTTTCTCCGCTAATCGCTTATTTATTATGGCATTATCTCCATCAATTTCAGGCATTGTGCCTTTCCAGAATTTCCGGAATTCCGAATCAATACCACAAATTTGTATATTGCTGACCTTCCGTTCCATTGCATCTGATCCGGCAATACCCCTTAGAAGTAAAACAGGAGCAACAGGTGAAGAAAGTGCATCGGAAAGCACGTTTGCAAATTTTACAGGCATATATTTCTCCTGTGTGTAAACAACGTGCGTGGTTTTTCCCAAACGCAACTGTGCATTCCGGTTCAGGCTGAACTTCATGGAATCTCCAATGATAAATGCCGAAGTAAGCACAGCCGAACTCAACATCAAACCTGCAAACAATAATGCATTTTCCTTTCTATAATAGTATAAAGTGCGGAAGATAAATCGAAAAAAAATCATTTCAATAAAATATCAGGAAATATAATTAATACCTATTTGTTTTTTGTAAAGATAATTCTACTTTTCAGCAATACAAATTTTCATAAAAAAATAACATTTTTCAATTTAGATTACTCAACTTTCGCAAATAATTAATTGCCTGATAAACTGATGTTTAAAAATTAACAATGTTTGATAATCTTATGGTTATATAAACCAGAGCTTTGTCAAATTTTTATCGCTTGACCTCTCCCCTAACCCCTCTCTCAACCTCTATCCCCCTTCGGGGACTTTCTCCCTAAGGAGAAAGAAAATGGAAAAAAGGATTTTAGAGAGGGGAACAAGTCAGTGCAAGTAATAATGTTTCTGCGTTGTTTTAATTATTAGACTTATAGTATGATAAACATGCGAAAGTTGAGTTAGATTATTATTCTGATGATTACCGGTGTGTTCAAAATATTCTTGATGATTTTCTTTTGCTGAAACTCAATTTTCTTCTAACTTTGTAAATTTAAAAGTAAAATATGATGACAGAAACTTATAAAAACCTTTGTTTGAAAGCCTGTGAAATCGCCATTCAGTCAGGTAAAATAATGGCTGAAGAACGAAAAAACTTCGATGCTGCAAGTGTCGAGAGCAAAGGAATGCATGATTTGGTGAGTTATGTTGATAAAGAATCTGAAATCAGAATTATAAATGCTTTGCAGCAACTACTTCCAGAGTCGGGTTTTATTGCCGAAGAAGGAACTTCCGACAAAAAAGGCGAACGGTTTAACTGGGTGATTGATCCGCTTGATGGTACAACTAATTTCATACAGGGCGTTCCGATGTATTGTGTAAGCATTGGTTTGTTAGATGGTGAAGAATTAGTTGTGGGAGTTGTTTATGAAGTTGGTCGCGATGAGTGTTTTTACGCATGGAAAAACGGTGGAGCTTATCTTAATAATAAACCCATTCATGTTTCGAATTGTGGCGATATTCACGATGCGCTGCTCGCAACCGGATTTCCATATTCCGATTTCAGTCGGATGAATGAATATATCGAATTTCTGAAATGGGCAATGATAAATGCACGCGGTGTTCGCCGCTTAGGTTCTGCAGCCGCCGATTTGGTTTACGTTGCCTGTGGACGTTTCGATGCGTTTTGGGAATATGATCTGAAGCCATGGGATGTAGCAGGTGGAGCATTAATTGTGAAAGAAGCAGGCGGTACCGTTACCGATTATTCCGGAGGCAACAATTATTTGTTCGGAAAAGAGATTGTGGCTTCGAATGGGTTGTTAGATAATATTATTTCGAAGATAAAGGAATTTGAAAGTTTGAAAGTTTGAAGATTTTCCTGCAAAATTTTGCAAAAAAAATTGTAAATTGTAAATGAATAAATAGTAAATGTACTCATGTTAGTCAACGAACGAAACACACGCCGCGAGCGCCTTCTACAGGTAGCAGGCGAAATGATGACGGCTGCACGTACAGCGCCAAAGGGCAAAGGAATCGACATTATTGAAGTAATATTGCTGACGGACGAAACCATCATGCAACTATCAGAAGCCATGGTGGAATACAGCGATAAAACCGGAATGAAATTCCTGTTGCGCGATGCCGAAAATATTCTACAGGCTGAGGCTATAGTGGTAATTGGCACGAAACTACAGGTTCAAAATCTCAACTGTGGCTATTGTGGCTTTGATACATGTACGGCTAAAAACGAATTTCCGTCCGTTCCATGTGCCATAAATTCGACCGATGTAGGAATCGCAGTTGGTTCAGCTTGTGCAGTTGCAGCCGATAAAAGGGTTGACAGTCGTGTAATGTTTTCTGTAGGACGTGTAGTGCAGGAATTAGGTTGGATGCCCGGGTGCAGCAACATATACGGAATTCCTATCAGCAGTACTTCCAAAAATCCATTTTTCGACAGAATTCCGAAAACACCGCCATTGGGAAAATAGAACAAAGAAAAAAGATTAAAGAACAAAGATTTTTAGCACAAAATACCAAAAAAAAAGCGAAAACAAAAAATTTACATATTGAAAACCAATCAAGACAAACTCTGGACACTCAGTTTTACGAATGCTTGCATCGGTAATTTTCTGTTATTTTTTGCATTCTACCTGCTTGTGCCGGTTTTCCCGCTTTATTTGATTGAAAAGTATGATACTTCCAAAACTTTGATTGGAGTTATACTTTCGAGTTACACCCTTGCAGCATTGCTCATTCGACCGTTTGCAGGCTTTGTGCTTGATATGGTATATCGTAAACCTGTTTATCTTATAGCATATTTTCTTTTTGTCCTCTCTTTTGTTGGTTATCCTTTGGCTAATACAGTCGGTCTGTTTCTGTTTTTCAGAATTCTGCACGGATTTACTTTCGGATTTGTAACTACTGCCGGAAATAGTTTGGTAATTGATATAATGCCTGCATCGCGGCGCGGCGAAGGTTTGGGATATTTCGGCGTTGCCAATAATCTTGCAATGGCTTTCGGTCCAATGACAGGTTTATTTCTGCACGATTATTCAACTTATGATGTGATATTTTACACTGCTATTGGCACCGGACTGCTTGGTTTTTTATTTATTTCAACCTTAAAAGCACGAAATATGGCTGATATAAGTCAGAAACAAACATTGTCTTTTGACCGATTTTTTCTTTTCAAGGGCTTCAATGCAGGCTTAACACTTTTGCTGATGGGAATACCTTACGGCATTGTGGTAACTTACATCGCAATTTACGGAAAAGAACTGGGAATTTCAAGCGGAGTGGGTGCATTTTTTACATTAATGGCAATTGGTATGATTTTTTCTCGACTGATTAGCGGAAAACAAGT
>CAYQWD010000044.1:11380-11608 GCA_964420955.1 uncultured Paludibacter sp.
ATAAGCTTTGGTACTGCACTTTGCTTTGCAACATTTCTCATGATAACAATGTTGAAATTTATCGAAAATAAAACAGTAATTTCTGTTATTTTCTTTCTCGTTTCCCTGCTTCTGGGAGTTGGTTACGGTCTGATTTTTCCTGCTTATAATACACTTTTCGTTAATCTGGCACCAAACAACCGCCGTGCAACAGCCAGTTCAACTTACATGACAAGCTGGGACATAGGA
>CAYQWD010000045.1:0-11573 GCA_964420955.1 uncultured Paludibacter sp.
CTAAAGAAGAGAGAAAACTCATTCAACTTATTTTTTGTCGGTCAGTAGTGAATCCTTATAGAATCCGTTTTTTTTGTATTACATCAGCTTAAATCCGCTAAATCCGTGTCAATCTGCGTTCTATTTTTTTGTCATGTACTAAGAGATTTTGTTATTATTATTGCGCGCTTTTTTTTAAAAATAAATCAAATATGTATATTCACAGCCATTTTTATTCAAAATTTTTCATTGCATTCATCATTGTAAGCATTTTATTGTCGGTTTCTTCCCATTCCTTTTGAGCTACCGATGCTAATGTAATGCCTGCTCCGCTATATAAAACATAATTTTTTGGGAATATTTGTAAACAACGCAGGTTTACAAAAATTGCGCTTTTTTTGTTTATGTTTACCGTGCCTAAAAATCCTGAATAAAAGCTGCGATTATGTTTTTCGCTATTCAAAATGTAGTTACAAGCTTCTTTTTGTGGCAAACCGCCTACCGAAGGAGTAGGGTGGAGGGCTTTCAGAAATTCACCATGCCTATTTCTTAAATCTTTTTCCGTAAATTCAAAAATAGTTCTTAAATGTATAAGATTTGCAGCTTTGTAATTTTCTGGACCTTTTTTTATTAGAGTGTAAATCCCTAAAGCATTTAATTTTTCTTCTACAAAATTTGTAACTATTTCCTGTTCTTCAATTTCTTTCTTATTCCAGCTGTGGTTTTCTACCTTTCGATGCTGGGCAAGTTGCGTTCCGGCAAGTGATACAGTTTGTACCGTGCCATTTTCAATTGTTAAAAGCGGTTCAGGAGTTGCACCAATCCAACAACCCACTTCTGGTAATTGCATAATATATACGAATGCATGAGGGTATCTTCTGCAAAGTTTCAGAAAAAAATCTTCAGCTTTAAATTTTTCAGGTAATTCTTCTACTCTAACTCTCGATAAAACAACTTTCCGAAACTTTTTTTCTGCAATTTCTGATATTGCATGGTTGACACTGGCAGTAAAATCGTCGTAACTTGTTGTAAGCAAAGTATTTTCTTTCTTCTGTAGTGCAGAAAAATTATAATTATTTTCCAGATTTCGAATCAATTTATCTTCAATATTTTCTGTGTCAAGCACTAAATCGGGGTTAAGAAAATATACTTCATTATTATTTGTTTCAGTAAAAGGAGATACGATAAATCCCTTTTTATCATACAAATTATCAAATGTGTTGATTTTTTCGGGTAGTGAGCTGTGTTGAACAAGTGAAATTATTTCATTTTCCAAAGGTAATCGAAAAGAAGTAAAAGGAATATGCTTTTTTAAACATACCTTAATTAATTTTTTTTGCAAATTGAGTATATAAGTATTATCAGACATTATCGTTTTCAGGTTTTACTGGCAAAATTCGGTTTGTTAATCTGCAAAGTGATATTAGCTTTCCAGTTTTATCTTCAATTCTAATTTCCCAAATATGTGAAGATTTACCCTGGTGAATTATCACACCTACTCCATAAACTTCATTTTCTGTTGTAGTTGAAATATGACTTCCGTTAATTTCAACACCTAAAACCTGAAATTTATTTGTGTCAACCATTATAAAAGATCCAACACTACCTACCGATTCGGCTAAAGCCAACGATGCACCTCCATGTAAACGTTTCAGGGGTTGAAATGTTCTGTTGTCAACTGGCATTTTTGCAACAACTCTTCCACTTGAGATTTCAGTAAACTCAATTCCCAGATGTTCCATTAAAGTGTTTTTGCATAGTTTATTTATCTGATATACAACTGATTTATTCATCGTGCTGTTTTAAATTTTTATTTTTACAAATATATGAATTTTTAACCTGAAATACTTGAATGAAAAAATTTTGAAAAAAAATCAGATTATTAATTTTTATTCTCAAATTTTATATCGCAGTGTTTTAATTTATAAATCAAACATTATTAATATTAATAATTTGTATCTTTGTAATGTAAAACAGGAAACCGGTTTGTCGCGTTGCCAAATTTGGTAATGAGGAAAGTCCGGGCAACACAGAGCACCATACTTCCTAACAGAAAGCTGCTCGTAAGGGCAGAGTAGTGTAACAGAAAAAAACCGTTCCATAAACACTTTACCTTTGTTCCTCTCCTGATGGAGAGGGTGCCCGTAGGGTGGGTGAGGTGTCGGAATAAGGGTGAAAAGGCGGGGTAAGAGCCCACCGGTAT
Source organism: uncultured Paludibacter sp. (assembly GCA_964420955.1). Taxonomy (GTDB): domain Bacteria; phylum Bacteroidota; class Bacteroidia; order Bacteroidales; family Paludibacteraceae; genus Paludibacter. The sequence goes on from CAYQWD010000045.1 coordinate 2,183, forward strand.
TTCCGGTAACGGAAATAGCCGTACACCTTATGGGTTGCAAGATCAAATATACCGGCGCATGTAGGGCTGCTCGTTCGATGCCGGGGGGTAGATTGCTTGAGGCAAATGGTAACATTTGTCCCAGATAAATGACAAACACAGCGCGAAAGCGAAGTACAGAACCCGGCTTATAGGTTTGCTGTTTTATTTAATAAAAAAAGCAAGGAGTAGAAAAATATTAACAAGAAACGAGAATTACATTACGCAGAATCCGTATTTATTAATTAAAAGCATTAAGTTGAAATTCATTTAAAATAATTCTGAAACAGTTATAAATCAAAAAAAAATAGCTGAACATGAACAAAATCATACAATTTTTCTCGCGAATTATTCAGTTCATTACTTATGATATTTGGCATATCACTGAAAATGAATTGTCGCGAGGAAAAAAAGTGATATACAAACTTGTTAAAATAGTTATTCTCGCCGTTCGTGAATACTCAAAAAACAAGTTAGATATCAAAGCTTCGGCACTTACTTTTTCCATTTTATTTGCGATAGTACCTATGCTCGCCCTTATTGTTGGAATTGGTAGAGGTTTTGATATCGATAAAATAATAGAAGATACATTAGCCGAAACTTTTATAGCTCAGGCAAATTTAGTTCCCCAGGTTATTAAAGCAGTTGGTCTTTATCTCGACACTACAAAAAGCGGTATTTTTATTGGTGTTGGACTTGTTGTGCTTATATGGTCTGTAATGAACTTTTTTGTACAGGTCGAAGATGCTTTTAACAGCATTTGGCAAGTGAAAAAATCGCGTTCGGTACTGCGACAGTTTTCCATTTACTTCTCTGCTATGTTTATTATTCCTGTGCTCATTGTTTTCTCGAATGGCCTTTCCATTTACATGAATACTGCGCTTTCTCAATCAATAATTTCAAATTTGATAAATCCCGTAATGCGTTTTAGTGTAAAGTTTTCGCCTTATTTTGTTAACTGGATAATTTTTACGGTCATGTATTTTTTTATCCCAAATACAAAGGTTAAATTTTCGAATGCGCTGATTGCAGGAATCATCGCCGGTACAGCTTTTCAGTTTTTTCAGATTATTTACATAAACGGACAAGTTTATTTATCGCGTTATAATGTTGTTTACGGTGGATTTGCTGCAATTCCTCTTTTGTTGCTCTGGTTACAGATTTCTTGTCTTATTGTGTTGCTCGGAGCAGAAATTTCTTACGCTGCCCAAAATATCCGGCATTATGATTTTGAGATTGATTCAAATAACATCAGTCCCCGTTATAAAAATTATCTGACTCTTTATGTAACTTACTTGCTTGTAAAACGATTCGAAAATAAATTGCCTCCAATTTCCTCACAACAAATAGCTAAAAATTATAAACTGCCTGTTCGTTTATTGCATCAAATTTTGAATCGGCTTGTTGAGGTTGAAATACTGATTGAAGTTTTTAACGATAATTCAAAAAATAAAACCTATCAGCCGGCTTTTGACATAAATCAACTTAGCTTAAAATTATTTTTCGACAAACTTGAAGGTACGGGTGCAGAATTTTTTGTAAATGATAGAAATGAAACACTGGATAATTTATGGATTCGTATGGAAGAGTTGGCGGCAAAAACAGCTGAATATTCCGAGTATAAATTAATCAAGGATTTGTAAATGTAAAAACGTTTCTTTTTATGCAAAAAGAAACGTTTTTTTCTGAGCCTCTTGTCGGATTCGAACCAACGACCCCGAGATTACAAATCACGTGCTCTGGCCAGCTGAGCTAAAGAGGCAGAAGGGTAAGCTCTCTGCATCGCACCGCTACAACCTTCTACCCTTGCTGCGGTCAAGCCCTGGGGGAGTTTAAAGGGAGCTGGTCGTGCAGTACTTACCCGACACAAAAGTACTGCTTTTTTACTATTCTGCAAAATGATTTTTTCAATTTTATGAAAATTACTAAAGAAATATTACAATTTATTCAAGAGCATGCTGAGGATAATATCCATCAACTTGCCTTGAATTCAGAACGTTATCCTGAAATTGATATGCATTTTGCATTACAGCAAATAGCAGGTGGTCAGATAATAAAAAATAAAATTCCAACCTTTTATAATTTTAAATCTATTCTTTATCCACCCAAAATTTCGTTAGAGCAAACTTCATCAGAAGCTACCGCCCGTTATAAAGCTAAGCTTTGCAGTGGAAAAAGTTTTGTTGATCTCACGGGTGGTTTTGGATGCGATTGTTTTTTTATTTCACAAAATTTTGAAAAGTCTGTTTTTATTGAACAAAATTCTGAATTGTGTGAAATTGCGGGTAATAATTTTCGAGAACTCAAAGCTAAAAATATTGATGTAAAGTGCAGTCAAGCTGAAGATTATCTGAATAAAATTGAAGAAAAAGTTGATTTGATTTATCTCGATCCGGCTCGAAGAAGTATTACGGGAACAAAGACAGTGCTTATTACCGATTGTACACCTAATGTATCTTTATTGATCGATAAATTGCTTGCGAAATCAACATTGACACTTTTAAAACTTTCGCCATTAATTGATATTTTGGCTGTAGTCAAGGAATTGAAATATGTTTGCGAAGTACACGTAGTAGCAGTTGAAAATGAATGTAAGGAAACGCTTTTCTTGTTGGAAAATAAAAGAACGGAATCGGTTAATGTTACTGCTGTTAATTTGTTGAAAAATGCCGAAAGTCAGTTTTTTTCTTTTGAAATAAATGATGAAAGCATGGCAAAAGCACATCTTGCCACTAATCTTCAAAAATTCTTATTCGAACCAAATAGCGCGATTCTGAAAGCTGGAGCATTCAAATTTTTAACCGTTATATTTAAAATAGATAAACTTGATATTAATACACATCTTTATACTTCCGAAAATAATATTGATAATTTCCCTGGAAGAATATTTATAATTGAAGAAACTGTTACTTTTAATAATCAAAATATAAAAAAGTTGAAGCTGAAATATCCGAAAGCAAATATAACAGTGAGGAATTTCCCATTAAATGTGCATGAATTAAGATTAAAAACGGGAATTAAAGAAGGCGGCGATGTTTATATTTTTGCATGCAGATTTAAAAGCGAAAAAAAGCTAATTTTTTGCAGAAAAGCTTGAAACATGCATAAAGAAACAAAAAAGCCGTTGCTTCTCAGCAAAGGCTTTTCAGTTCACACATAAAACATTCGGGTAGAAAAATCCGAACGTTATTAATTAAAAACTTTTAAAATTTTACATCGTACGAAGGTTCTTCTACTATTTCTGAAACAAGTTGAGTATAAACCACTTTCCCGTTTTCATCGATGGCAACAACAGAACGAGCCATAAGTCCGGCCAAAGGACCATCAGTCATAAGTACGCCATAGTCAGTTGCAAAATTTTGATAGCGGAAATCTGAAGCTGTAATCACATTATCAAGCCCTTCAGCTCCACAAAAACGGCTCATTGCAAAAGGTAAGTCTTTTGAAACGCAAATTACTACTGTATTTTCCTGGCTGGAAACCCATTTGTTGAAATTGCGTACAGATGCAGCACATACGCCAGTATCGAGACTTGGGAAAATATTGAGAACTACTCGTTTACCTTTATAATCTGCAAGGCTGATTTCGTTAAGTCCAGTGCCTACAAGTTTGAAATCGGGTGCATTCATTCCCTTTTCAGGAAGTTTTCCATTGGTGTTTACGTTGGAACCCTTAAATGTTACTGTTGCCATTTTGATAGAATTTTATTTTTGTTTATAGTATTTATAAATGCGTAATTTATGCAGGTATAACGAATAATTCGAACTTTTGTTCACATAAAAAGCCGGGAAAAATTATTAAATAATTTCCGGCTTTTTTACTTGTTTTATCTAAATCAAATTATTGCTTTATTTTATTTTTCAAATCTGAAAATTTATTCTTCCCCCAAAGATAATTTGCTATTACCAAGCTTCCATTGTAAACTCCTGAAAGATTATTTATAATTGTTTTCTGCAAATTTTCTGTTCTTCTGACTTTAAAATTTGATTTCATTAAAGCAAAATCTGAGCGAGCTTTCAGAACACTCATCGCATTTGGTTTTTTTCCTGTAACAAACATTTGAAGAGCTGCAATGTAATCGAAAAAGTAACGTACTATCATTACAGGGAAATATTTTTTGGCAGGTAGATTTTTATATAGCAACAAGAGGTTGTTTCGGAAATTGAGATAGGTTTTATGTGGGTGCTCAGCTTTAAGTGTTCCCCCGCCTACATGATATACAGAGCTTTTGGGTACACAGGAAATTCTATAAGCTCTACTTTTTAATCTCCAGCATAAATCAATTTCTTCCATGTGCGCAAAAAAATCAGCATCGAATCCACCTTCCTTTTTAAATACTTCCGTACGAATAAATAAACAAGCTCCACTTGCCCAGAAAATATCTGTTACATCATCGTATTGCCTCGCATCTTTTTCATTTTTATCAAAAATACGTCCCCTGCAAAAAGGAAATCCAAATTTATCGATAAAACCACCTGATGCACCGGCATGCTCGAAACGGGATCGATCATAAAATGCTAATATTTTTGGCTGGCATGCAGCAACATTTGTATCCAAATCCATAAATTCAACAAGTGGGAGTAACCAATCAGGAGTTACTTCTACATCGGAGTTCAGCAAAACTGAATATTCCGATGAGGTTTGATCCAAAGCTTTGTTGTAACCTTCGGCAAAGCCATAGTTTTTATCAAAAGTAATAACTCTTACACCGGGAAATTCCTTTTGAATTAGTGCAAGTGAATTGTCAGATGAACCATTATCGGCAACAACAATTTCAGCCAGTTCGTTGGGTGTGTATTTAATTAAAGCCGGTAAAAATTGTTTAAGGAAACGTTCTCCGTTCCAGTTTAGAATTATCACAGAAACTCTCATCTTTTAAAAAAATGTTATCATTTTTCAATCAAAATCTTAATTTAACAGTAAACATAATGAGAAAACCCGAAAATTAATTTATAATTTCAATTTAGCAATTTTCAAGTTTTGTGCGTCTTTATTCAAATTTTTATGGTTTAATTTTTCCACCGATTGTGTGTCCACAGCCAGAATTGAGGATTTGCTAAAATTTGTTCTTCAAGCAATGCTGCAAATTTTTTGGTAATTTCTCCTTCTGAAGAATTTTGCGTATCGGTACAAACCGGAATAAATTCACAAATATATGAACCGCGTTTTTTCCTGCTAATTTTTGCGTAGTAAACCGGCATGTCAAATTTTTGAGCAAGAATTTCGGTTCCACTAAAAAACCATGTTTCACGATTAAGAAAATTCACTAATACTTTGTTCGAACTTTTGCGGGGAGACTGATCAGAAATCATACCTACACAAAATTGTTTTCCGGAATTTTTCAATTCAATCAGTGTTCTGGTTAACAAATTCTTTTCTACGTTAATGCCCCCGTAACGACTTCGCAACTTAAGCATCAAAGAATCGAAATTTTTATTTTTCAGTTTCTTATAAATTTGATACACAGGTTTGTCGTCAGGTAAATATGTATTTAATAATGCACAAACTTCCCAATTGCAGTAGTGCGAAGTCATTATAAAAAAGTTTCGTCCATTGTTATAATTTCCCAATAATAGTTCAACATTTTTAAAATGAAAAAGTTGTTTAACTTTCCTGTCCGATATATTTAATTGCTTAAGTGTTTCTAATATCAAATCACAAAAATATCGATAAAACTTTTTTTCGATAGTTTTAATTTCAGCTGAATTTTTCGAAATGAATGTTTCTGTAAGATTTTTTCTTACTGTATTTTTTCTGTATCCGATTAAATAATATATCAGAAAAAAAAGTATATCCGAAACAATATAAAGCATTCGTAAAGGCAGCAAAGTCAGCAACCTCACGAATGCATAAAACAGGTAATACATTTTGGTGAAATGAAGTATGAAAAGTAAATGCCGAAAAAATTATTCTTCCTGATAAATACCTAATGAACGGCCATACTCAAATTCTCCGTCCAGAATTAAAGATATTTGTTCTTCGTTCAGACTAATTTTATCCTTTTTGGCACATTTTTTTATATATTCAAACATTAATTCTTCATCGATGCTTGCATCTTCGGCCGAATCTTCATCAATGAGGCCGTTTTCTTCGTAAAAATCATAAATTACATCGAGCACATATTCAATTTTTGATTCATCAATGGATTTTTTTTCATCTTCAGGTATGTAGTTCATAATGAATTTTACGGCGTTATCTTCGTCGTAAACCAGCAAATCGTCATTTTCTTTTTTCATTTTTTCAAATTTTTTTAGGTGAATATTTTATTTATCCAATCCAACATTCAAATATAAGTTTTTTTTGTTAGAAAAGCCATGTTTCAATTTATTTTTCAAGAGTATTTTTTTTGTGTAACATTTTTTTGCTTCATTGCTTCCTCACATAAACAATATTTCAATGGAATTAATACAGATTGATTTGAAGATAATCAATTGTTTTTTAAATTTTTCAGTGATATAAAATAAAATAGAGCACAAAATAAATAAAAATTGAAATTAAATTATTGCTGAAAATAAAAATAATTACTATCTTTGCAGCCGTTTTAACAAACACTTCGGGGTGTAGCGCAGTCCGGTTAGCGCACCTGCTTTGGGAGCAGGGGGTCGTGGGTTCGAATCCCGCTACCCCGACAAAATAGAAAAGCCATATACAATATCTGTATGTGGCTTTTTTGCTTTGGAATATAAAATATTGAAATGGCTGGCATTTATATTCATATACCCTTTTGCAAGCAGCGGTGTAACTATTGTGACTTTTATACGCGTGTGGCTCCTGAACAAATCAATAAGTTTATCAGGGCACTTTTATATGAGATTGAACTCCGAAGCAAATATACGAATGAAAAAATTAATACTATTTATTTTGGAGGTGGCACACCAAGCATTTTGAGGAAATCTCAGTTTGAATCAATTTTCAAAATTATCTACCAAACTTTTGTGGTAGATAATGATGCTGAAATTACGATAGAAGCTAATCCGGATGATTTAACTGACTTATTTTTTTCGGAAATTAAAAACTTACCTATAAACAGACTGAGTATCGGAATTCAGTCGTTTTCCGATTGTGATTTGCAATTAATGAACAGGCGTCATTCCGGGCATGATGCAATTGAAGCAGTAAAAAGGGCTCAAGAAAATGGTTTCGGTAATATTAGTATCGATCTTATTTATGGATTGCCCAAGCAAACACTCAAAGAATGGAATAATCAACTCGATATAGCTTTTACTTTGAATGTACAGCATATTTCAGTTTACGGACTAACTTATGAAAAAGGCACACCATTTTATGCTATGAAAAAAAGTGGCGAAATTGATTCTTGCAGCGATGCTGCAATGAATAAAATGTACAGTTCCACGCTTCGCAAAATGCGTGTAAAAGGTTTCGATGCCTACGAAATATCGAATTTCTCTGTCCAAGGATTTCGTTCGCGACATAACAGCGCATACTGGAAACAAGAACATTATCTTGGACTTGGCCCTTCTGCACACTCATATAATGGAACTTCAAGGCAATGGAATGTAGCATCAACAAAAACTTACATTCAGGCTTTGGAAAATAATCACAATTTTTTTGAAATTGAAGTTCTTTCTGAAAAAGATAAATTCAATGATTATATTATGGTCTCGCTGCGAACCGCTGAAGGTATAAACCTGAATTTTATAAAAGATAATTTCGATGAAAAATTTTCAAAATTCTTTTTGAAAAACATTCAGTCATTGTTAGAAACCGGTCATGCAAAACAAAATAAGCAAAATTATTTCTTAACCCAAAAAGGGTTCATAATTTCCGATTTTATAATCAGTAAACTAATGCTGGTTTAATATTTTTTTTGATGTCTGATAATTTCCATCACGGTTAATACAGGTTTATTTCTTAAAAAAAAGTTGTAAATTTGCTGTTTAAATAATCAATGAAACAAACTATGGCTAATAAGGCATTAAAGGATAATTTTCGTTCAAAATTTCTGAAATGGTTCTGGTGGATCTTTACTTCGGTAATTCTGCTGCTTGTTTTAATGTTCACCTTTATCTCTTTTGGGTGGGTAGGTTATTTACCACCTATTGATGAACTTCAGAATCCGATTAACAAATATGCAACAGAAATTTATTCTTCTGACATGCAATTGTTGGGTCGTTTTTCGCGCAGTCAGGAAAATCGTGTAAGAGTAGATTACAACCAAATATCCCCAAATGTAATAAATGCCCTGATATCAACTGAAGATATTCGGTTTTACGAACATTCAGGCATCGATGGAAAAGCGCTTGCAAGAGCAGTAATTTTACGTGGTATTTTCAGACGGAAAAGTTCGGGTGGAGGAAGTACAATCACACAGCAACTTGCAAAACAACTTTACTCACCAGATGCTGCTAACATTTTTCAACGTGCACTTCAGAAGCCCATTGAGTGGGTAATTTCAGTGCAACTTGAACGTATGTACACCAAGGAAGAAATCATCACACTTTATCTAAATCAGTTTGGATTTTTGAATAATGCAGTAGGAATTAAGTCGGCGGCGCAAGTTTATTTCAACACGAGCCCCGATAAGCTTAAAATTGAAGAAGCTGCAACTTTAGTTGGAATGTGCAAAAATCCTTCATTATACAATCCGGTGCGTTTCAACGAACGTTCCAAGGGAAGACGAAATGTAGTGTTGAACCAAATGCGAAAAGCAGATGTGATCAGTGAAGCTGAATATGATTCTTTAAGTAACTTACCCCTCACTCTTAAATATCAGAAAGTAGATCATAAAGCAGGTTTAGCGCCCTATTTCAGAGAATATCTACGCCTAACCCTTAATGCAAAAGAACCCGACCGAAGCAAATATGCATCATGGCAGGAACAAAAATTTCAGGAAGACCTTTGGATGTGGCAAAACAATCCACTTTACGGTTTTTTTGAAAAAAACCGCAAACCTGATGGAAGCAAATATAATATCTATCTTGATGGATTGAAAATATACACTACAATAGATTCACGCATGCAGCGATATGCTGAAGAAGCAGTAAACGAACATATAAAAGTTCTTCAAAAATCATTTTTTGCTGAAAAGAAAGGCAGAAGTTATGCTCCGTTCTCAAAAAATGTATCACAAGAAGAAATCAATTCAATTATGAAAAATGCTGTCAAACAATCGGACAGATATTACCGAATGAAAGCAGCCGGAGCCTCAGAAAAAGAAATTGAAACAGCTTTTCATAAACCAGTAGAAATGCAGGTTTTCACGTACGATGGACTTGAAGATAAGGTAATGTCCCCCTACGATTCAATTCGATATAACAAACATTTCCTGCGATGTGGTTTTATGTCGATGGATGCCAAAAGTGGTTTTGTAAAAGCTTATGTTGGCGGACCTGACTTTACACATTTTCAATAT
>CAYQWD010000046.1:0-3434 GCA_964420955.1 uncultured Paludibacter sp.
TATAATCTGATAAACAACAGCTAAATAGAACGGAATCCAGATAAATTTCTCGCTGTAAAGAAACATAAAATTATCAAAATACGAAGAATGCAAACCATTCAGTACTAAAAACAATTTAGTATCAATATTTATTAAAAACTCGATAATTTCCATTATTCAATTTTTAAATAACTTCCATGCTAATGGTCTCAATCCAACCTTTATCACCGTTACCAATTGAAATCTCACTCCATTCGCCAAGCGAACCTTTCACTTTTACTTTCGTACCTTCATGTAATTGAAAAAGATCAGTACCGCTCTTATCGGGAGCGCTTTTTACAACTACAACTCCTGTGATTATGATTGCGTCATTGTGATTCAGCATTTGATTTTTACGAATACCAGAAAGTGCAAAAGTTACTACAGTTATTGAAAAACCCAAGACTCCAAGATAAAATGAAATTCTACGCGTTGTTCTACTTCGTGAAAATAAAAACAGAAATATCGTGAGTAATGAAATTATGAAAAAACTTACGCTTATGTAAAACCAACTATCCGGAAGAAGAACTCTCACAAGTGTTTCAAGCCACTCTTTAATAAAAAAATCAGGAGTATAAATTATATTATCGACAACCTTTGCTCTGGCGAGCTCAAGATTGTTTTTTGCATCATCAAAATGAGGCCGAATTCGAAGAGCTCTTTCATAATTTAATATTGAAAGAGCGGTTTCATTTAGCTTGTAATAACAATTTCCGATATTATAATACAATTCAGCAGACTCACCTTGTGATTTTATGGCTGATTCATATACTTCAACAGCAGCTTTAAAATTATTGTTTTTATAAAATGTTGCAGCTTTTTCAATATCAGTTTGTCCAAAAAGCGGTAAAACCAAAACAAAAGCAGTTATTGAAGTTAAAATGGAATATTTTATACTACGATTTTTCATTATCTTAAAATATTTAAGAATTTATCTTTTATTCAGTACTTCTTCAAGGTTACTAATTACCATAACGGTATCATTATACAGATTTCCCATTTCCGATTGTCCTGAAGCAGGTGCATAACGAGCAAACTCACAGGTATTCAGCACTTGTGTTAGCTGATTAATTAATTCTGTATCGACACTTTTTATGCTTAACTCTGTTTCAACGTTACCTTTATTCAACATAGCCACAGGAATATTTAATTTGTCGCTCAAATAAGTCCATAACGCTTTTAGTACCTCTTCGTAGAAACTTTCCTTTTTGCCTTCATTCAATAATTTTCCTGCAAATTTCAGTCGTTTCACCGCAATTTTGTTTGCCTTTTTATTCTTAACATACTGTAGATTTGCATTATCTTTTATGGATTTACGAAAAATAAAAAACAAAAACAAAGAAATAAGCAAAGGTATTAAATACAATAACCATCCAAGCGTTGACCCAAAAATAAATCCATTGATTTTTGTAAAATTAATATTTTCAGGAATGATGTATCTAATATCTTTCCCAAGTTTTTTTACATCTTCTTTTCCTGTGAAAGTTCCGGATACAGTCTGATTATCGGATCCGCTTCCTTTAAGCACATCGATAGTATAATCGGGCGTTCTGAGTGATTTATACGCTTTGTTTTGAATATCGAAATAAGAAAATTCAGTGGCGGGTATAATGAATTTTCCCTGATGGCGCGGTATAACCGTATATTCTATAGTTTTAGTGCCTGAAATGCCATTAGCTGTAGTTTTAAAGTTATTCACCACTTTTGGATCGTAAACATCAAAAGCATCCGGAAATTTAATATCAGGATTTTTAATCAGTTTCATATTACCGCTTCCCGATATTACTATTTTAAGGGTAATCGCATCGTTGGCGCTAACTTTCTGAGAAGAAATAGAACTACTCAATGTAAAATTGCCAACAGTACCACTGAAAGTTGCAGGCTTACCTTGCGGCAAAGTTTTTACATTAACTCGAGCCGATGGCGCCAAAATTGTACGCGAGACATTGGAATATGAATCAAAAAAATCATCGAAAATACTCCTTATTGCAGCACGATTTTGAACACGTATTACCGCTTCGAAATTTGCTTTATCGATAGTAATTTCGCCCGAACGCTGCGGATAAAGTAACACCTGGTAAAGCACAACTGTACCATAATTGCGTCCGTTGTAATTTTCATAAGAAAATTGTTTATTTTGCGATTGTTCAATATCATTTTTCAGAAAGCCCTGAAAATCTGGCATTTTTTTGTTATTAACACTCACTACATCAACTAAAGTGTATAATTTGTAAGTAAGCAATACAGCTTCCTGCTCGTAAATTTCAGTCTTTGACAAGGATGTTCGAATAAATACATCTTCATCGGAAATAGCTTTCGTGCCTGCCGAAGACTGTGTTTGCTGATTTTGTTTGGCAACAGAAGGATCGTCGGGCGGTAATACTTTGATATTTATACTGTTTGAAGTATATTTATCTCCACCTACTATTATACTTGCCGGTGCAATGCTGTAACTGCCGGTTTTGGAAGCTAAAAGTGTGTAAGTATAAGTTATAGAAACCGAAGATGTAGTTTTTCCGTTAACAATCTGATAAGTTGAACTTCTCGATTCAAAAGGTCCGGCAAGAATTTCGAAATTATTGATTTCGGGCACTCTCAAATCTTTACCTGTAGCATTAACAGTGTAAACCAACTGAAATGGCTTTTCGACAATAACCGTAGCAGGCGCTGAAGCAGTTAAACGAACCGGTTCTTCGGCAAACAAAGGTATTATTGCACTAAAGAATAAAATAATTGTGATAATTCTGAATTTCATCTTTATATAGCTATTAAATAAAGAGTTTTCATTTTTTGCATTTTAAATATTTTGAATGAGATCCGAAAACTTTGATTAACTCAACCATTCTTCTTACTTTTTATCAATATGGATAGCGCTACAGCTTGATTTTTCTTTTTTTTGATTTTTAGATTATTTTCTTAAATCTTTTTTTAAATGAGCGCTTCTAAACCAATACAACTGAATTTTACCAGTCTTTTTCAGCGCTTTTTCTGTTTTTAACAGCTTGCTTTTTCGCTTTCTCTAAAGTATTTTTTTCGTCCTGCTCCAATGCCTGCAAAATTTGCTGAGCATTTTCTTTCGACATTTTTGGCTGCTGGGGTTGTGGTTGCTGTTCGGGCTTTTCCTGTTCTTTATTTTGATCTTCTTTATTATTCTTATCTTGATTTTTTTCTTGTTGCTGTTTTTTTAACAAACTTTGTGCATAAGCAAGATTGTATCTTGTTTCATTATCAGCAGGGTTTGCTTTTAGTGCATTTTTATAAGCCTGAATACTTTCTTCAATTTTCTTTTCTGAAATCAAAGCATTACCGGTATTATGAAATGATGCAGCAAGCTTATTTTTATCATCTTTGTGCAATGCAATAGCATTTTGATATTGTTCAAGCGCTTCGGCATATTTTTTCTGACGAAAAAGAGC
>CAYQWD010000046.1:3444-11336 GCA_964420955.1 uncultured Paludibacter sp.
ACCCAGATTGTAGTTAGCCTCAAACGATTTTTTGTTTTTCAACAAACCTTTACGGTACGAAACTTCAGCTTCGGTAAATTTTCCTGCCTTATAATGCTTGTTGCCTGTTCTTACTTCATTGCTTTCATTTTGAGCTGTTGCAAGCATGAAAATATTGAACATTATGGTTACAATCACTATTTTTTTTGTAATTGAAATTATTTTCGGCATTTTATCTATCAATTAAATTGCTTAGTTTTTAATAAGTTTATCTTTTAAATCGAAAATTTTCAGTTTGCTAAGTCTTTTATTTTTACGTTCGAAAACAAATAACTCGATAAACAGCAATAAAAGGGCAAGCATTGCAAAAGATTGAAACTGTTCATTATAATCAGAAAATACCTGCGAAGATATATCGGATTTTGCCAATTTATCCAACTCTTTACTCACCATTTTGTAAGCGCTGTTTGAGTTATCGGCTCTGACATACACTCCGTTACCTGCAATGGCTATATCACGGCACAAAGTTTCGTTTAGTTTTGAAACCACTACACTACCATTTTTATCTTTCCAGAAACTCAAAGTTCCTTCAATCGGAATGGGTGCTCCTTCGGGTTTTCCCATACCAATAACATGCACAATGATTTCTTCACTCACTGCGAGTTTTGCAGCTCCTACAGCATCATCTTCATGGTTTTCTCCATCGGTAATTAGGACAATGGCGCGTTTTACTTTGCTTTTTTGTCCAAATGATTTTATAGCTAAATCAATGGCAGATCCTATGGCAGTACCCTGTCTGGGCACAAGCTGTGGTGAAATAGTATTCAAAAACATTTTTGCTGAAATATAATCGGCAGTTATGGGCAGCTGGGTATAGGCATCACCGGCAAAAACTATCAGACCTACCTTATCATTCTTCATATCATCGACAAGTTTTTCGAGCACCTGTTTTGCTTTCTGAAGCCTGTTTGGTAATACATCCTGCGCCATCATTGAATTGGAAACATCAAGTGCTATCATTACTTCTATCCCTTTGCGTTTCACCTCTTCCAATTTGGTGCCGAACTGTGGTTGTGCCAACACGATAATCATTAGTAAAATAATAGAAATCTGCATCCAAAATTTAACATGCGGACGAACTTTTGAAACATTTGGCATAAGTTCAGCCAACAATTCGGGATTGCCGAAAGTGCGTATATTCTGCTTTCTTTTGTGAATATTATATAAGAATACCCCTGCAAGTAAAGGTATTATTAATAGAAAATACAGGTATTCGGGGTGTGCAAATCTGAACATTTTAGATATTATTAATAATCAAATTTTGAACTAATAAAAAAATCGCTGCTTTGTATGTTTTTATTTAATACTGTCCTCAATTCATTATGGTGATTTCCTGAAAACTGTATTTCGTAATAAAATTTCGGTTAAAAGCAATAAAAAAGCTACCAAAGCAAACAAATAATATTCTTCGTTTTTCTTGCTATATTCTTTTACGCTGATTTTAGTTTTTTCCATTTGGTCAATTTCCTGATAAATATTTCGAAGCTTATTATTATCAGTAGCTCTGAAGTATTTTCCGCCGGTCATTTCGGCTATATTTTTCAACGATTCTTCATCGAATTCCGAATCCATTTGCTGATACTGTATTCCAAGTGGAGTTTGTACAGGAATATTAACCATACCATAAGAACCTACACCAATAGCATAAACTCGTATGGCAAACGATTTGGCAATTTCTGCAGCAGTTATGGGAGCTATATAGCCACGGTTATTCGAACCATCGGTAAGTAAAATTATTACTTTGGATTTTGCTTTGCTGTCTTTGATGCGGTTAACAGCATTAGCCAAACCCAATCCAATGGCAGTACCATCTTCTATCATTCCAAATTTTATGGCATTGAAAAGGTTCACCAGTACCGCATGATCAGTTGTAAGCGGGCATTGTGTAAAACTTTCGCCTGAAAAAACTACGAGCCCAATGTTATCGTTCGGTCGTGAAAGAACAAATTCAATAGCTGTTTTTTTTGCAGCTTCAAGCCGATTGGGTTTCAAATCTTCAGCCATCATTGATCCGGAAATATCCATAGAAACGACAATATCAATACCTTCAGTATTTTCAGTTCGCCATGAGTTTGAAGCCTGAGGGCGCGCAAGCGCCAATATCAAAAAAACCAATGATAACATACGAAGTATAAACGGCAGATGCATAAATCTAAGCCTGTTACTTTTCTGAATATTTTGCAGCATCTGATTTGAAGAAATTTGAAGACTTGCATCAGAATTGTACATCTTACGAATATACCAAAAAACTGCAGGTATTATTAGCAGCAACAGAAACAGATATTCAGGATTATTAAAAGACATTTTTTTACAATTTACGATTTAACTCCGACTCCTGTCCGGTATCAGGACGTGATTTCAATTATACTAAAAGTCAGTATGGCGTTCAAACTGTTTTAGGTAATTTTATAATTGAAATAAAGATTTGTATTGTTATTTTTTTTTAGTTAAAAAAACAGATTGCTGATTAAATTTATGTCCGTTCAACGCTTGGTTGAATTTCAACATTTATTACTTCTTCCTTTTTAGTTTCATTGACAAACAAATATGCATTTGTCAAGCTCATCTCATGTTCGTCTGGAGCAGCTTTCCACCTTGCAAATTTTACTAAATCTGCCAGTGCCAGAATTTGTCGAAGATGCAAGTATGCGTCCTTTTTTTCAAAATTAAGAAATCGTAAATGCTCCAGAATTTCATCTGAAGTCATTTCCATAGCTGTAACTCCAAAAACTTTTTCGATGTAAACTCTTAAAATATCAGTCAATGCAGTATGGTATTCCTTATCCCGATTACGTTGCCAGGGTTTGTCCTGTTTTATCTTATCCAGTTCGGCTATCGCTATTACATGAGCCGGCAATTCGGGTTCGGCTTTTTTAATTTCAAATACAGGTTTTTTCTGAATAATACGCCTAATCAGCACAAATACTAGAAATGCAAGTAAAAGCAATAACAATCCGAACAAGATTTTCAGGAAAAAGCCTTTCCAGTCGAATTTCGGGTTGAAAACATTTTTTATATCAGCAAGAGCATTAGAGGCAGTATCAATTGCAAAAGGCTGAATTACTTTTAACGAAAGTGATTTCGACCAAACTGTATCTTTTTCATGTACAAAAGGAAATGGTGGAATAAAAAGTAAAGAATCTTCAAAAGCAGTAACAATGTAACGCTGGTTTACGATAATTTGCCCATCTTGTGATTGCACAGTGTCAGTTTTTACTTTTTCAACCAATTCGAGTCCGCCGGGTATGGAATCAGAAAACACCGGCGTTTGAATATGCTTTCCTTTAGCCTGAGTTATTTCAAAAGTGAGTTGAGTTTGCTGTCCTATCCACATCATGGTTGAATCGATGCGGGCATTAACGGTGAAAGATTGAGACATGACGCTTTGTAAAAAAAGCGGGTAAAGCATCAACAAACACATTAACTTATAAACTTTTTTCATTTTACTTTATTAAAAATCTTATGGCTTTTTCAGGTTTTTTTAAGCTCTCATTTTGAAAATTTTTATCAAAGCTTTTACATAATCATCAGAAGTACTCATCGATACTGAATCGACACCAGCTTTGGTAAATAATTTCTGTAATGTAAGCTGACTTTCGCCCCAAGCATGTTTATAAGCGGTTCGCAAGCGCTTGTCCGAAGTATCAACCCAAATACGTTTTCCGGTTTCGGCATCACGGAGTTTTATAAGACCAACATCGGGAAGTTCAGTTTCCCTGATATCATAAACCTGTAATGCTACTACATCGTGTTTTCTGTTTGCAATCGTTAGCTCTTTATCAAAACCGGCATCAATAAAATCGGAAATGATAAATGCAGTAGAACTTTTTTTAATGGCATTGGTAAAATAGCGCAGCGCCATTCCTATATCAGTTTTATTGCTTTGAGGCTTAAAATCGATAAGTTCACGAATGATATGTAAAACATGTTTGCGTCCTTTTTTGGGTGGAATAAACTTTTCAATTTTATCGGAAAAGAAAATTACGCCAATTTTATCGTTGTTCTGTATTGTAGAAAAAGCAAGTGTGGCAGCCACTTCAGTAAAAATATCTTTTTTGTACTGTGTAACTGTACCAAAATCCCGACTTCCCGAAACATCAATCAACAATACAACTGTAAGCTCGCGTTCCTCTTCAAAAACTTTTATATACGGATGTCCAAAACGCGCTGTTACATTCCAATCTATAGATCTGATATCATCTCCATACTGGTATTCACGCACTTCGGCAAAAGTCATCCCACGCCCTTTGAAAGCAGTGTGATATTCTCCTGCGAAAATATT
This sequence comes from uncultured Paludibacter sp., assembly GCA_964420955.1. Classification (GTDB taxonomy): domain Bacteria; phylum Bacteroidota; class Bacteroidia; order Bacteroidales; family Paludibacteraceae; genus Paludibacter. The sequence goes on from CAYQWD010000046.1 coordinate 7,766, forward strand.
TTTCGAGAGACCGCGTGTCTTTATCTCGATTTTTCGAACCTTTTTAATTATTTCGCTTGTTTCCATAGCCCCTAAAGGGGAATATTTTTGAATTTTACTTATATCTAAATGAAGTTGACTTTTATCAATTAATCATCATTAAGTCCTCTCTGCAGAGTTTAGGGGGCTCAATCAGGGTACTTCAACTGTATTCAAAATTTCTGTTATAATTTCTTCAGTTGTCATGTTGTTAGCTTCGGCTTCGTAGCTTAAACCAATGCGATGACGAAGCACATCGTAGCATACGGCACGTATATCTTCGGGAATTACATACCCGCGACGTTTGATAAATGCATAAGCCCGTGCTGCAAGTGCTAAATTGATAGATGCACGTGGTGAAGCGCCAAACGAAATCATTTCTTTTAGCGACTCAAGTCCGTAATCCTGTGGGAAACGTGTTGCAAATACTATATCAACTATGTAACGTTCTATTTTTTCGTCGATATAAACCTGCTGTACTACTTCGCGTGCTTTTACAATATCCTGCGGAGTCAAAACAGGAGTAACTACAGGCTGACTTTTTGCAATATTTTGTCGAATAATCAGCTTTTCTTCTTCTTTTTTCGGATAATTTATAACTACCTTCAACATGAAACGGTCAATCTGTGCTTCGGGTAAAGGGTAAGTTCCCTCCTGCTCTATCGGGTTTTGTGTGGCAAGTACCAAAAAAGGATTGTCGAGTTTGTAGGTGTGGTCGCCAATAGTTATCTGACGCTCCTGCATTGCTTCAAGTAATGCGCTTTGCACTTTTGCCGGTGCGCGGTTTATTTCATCGGCTAAAATAAGATTAGCGAAAATTGGACCTTTTTTAATACTGAACTCTTCATTCTTTTGGCTGTAAATCATTGTACCAATTACATCGGCAGGTAATAAATCGGGGGTGAACTGAATACGACTGAAATCGCACTTTACCAATTGTGCCAATGTTCTGATAGCAAGTGTTTTTGCCAATCCGGGTACGCCTTCGAGCAATATATGTCCATCGGATAAAAGTCCAATGAGCAATGATTCAACAAGGTGTTTTTGACCTACAATGGTTTTGTCCATACCCATTATCAGTGTATCGACAAATGAACTTTGTTTTTCTATAAGTTCGTTAAGTTCCCTAATATCAACAGTTTGATTCATAATTTATATGATTTGTTTTTTTGAATTTTCGGTGAGCAAAGATAATGTTAAAATGCAGGCTTGAAGTATTGGTTTAATAACTATTAACCTGAATTTAGATAATTAAGTGAAGTTCAAAAAAATGTTGCTAATCAAGGTTAATAAGCGTGTTATAAAACAAAAAAGACACTGCATTACTCGAAAAACAATGCAGTATAAAATAAATGTAAAATTTCAGCTAACAAGCGATTCTTTTTACTTTTTCAAATATTTCACTTGTAACTCCTTAGCCTTGTTTATACATTCAGGATTATTTAAATCAATGGATTTCCGGTCGAGTTTCGGAATTTTAATCATGGTTCCTACCGGAACATTATCCGGATTTTTTATAACATCCATATTAGCTTCGTAAATATACACCCAAAAATCTTTGCTTCCATAATATTTTCGAGCAAAAAGCGTTAATCTGCTGCCTACCTCCATTGTTTCGGTGGCAAGTAATTCCATTTTAGTTTTTACGGGTTTTTCATGAATTATTTGTGGTTCTGTTTCGGTTTTACTTTGTTCAGCTCTATTTGTTTCAACATTTTCAACTTGTTTTAAAAACAATTCGCGGGTCAGGTTTTGTGCAATCTCAAAACTTCTAACATTGTTTGTATCAGTCAGTAACGAATCAACAACTGGAATTTTAAGCATCTTACCTTGTTTAATAACCGTTGAATCCGAAATTTCAGCAATGTTTGCTTCATAAATATAAATCCAAAAAGAGGGATGTCCGTAATATTTTTCAGATAATTGCCTCAAACTTGTTCCTTTTTTCGAACGCTCCATAGTAATTACATCCACATATTCTCTGTTTTTTTTGAGTAAATTTTCATAGAATAAATTCTCTTTAATTTTGGCTGAATCAATATCTGAAATAATTACACTATCGGGCGATAAAACTGTCGCATCAGGGATTGCTTTTTTTGTTTGCACAATTGAACTGAAAGTATTATTTACAAATCTGTAAAAATTCAGATTGAAAAAATAAAGTATTACAGATGCAATCATAATAAGAACAGTTCCTGAAAGCCACCATACTGCTTTATCTCTTTTTTTGTTTCCGACAATTTCTTGTTTTGCGGTAATTAGTTCAGAAATATCGGCAGTTCGCTTTGTAGTTATTTCTTTTTCAGTCAAATCATCATCAGATATTATGGTTTCCTCTATTTCAACTTCAGTCTGTTCAGTTTCATTTTCCAATGGTAAATCCGTATTATTTTCAGCAGATTCTGCAGTATCTACAATTGGGAGCAAATCAAGATGATCTGGTAACGGGTGTTTTTCTGATTCTGAATAATCAACTAAAGTTTCTTCATTCAAAATTGATGTGATACTTTCCTCATGATCAACTTCAATTAGTTCAAGTTCATCAGAATTTATATCAATATTTTCAGAAACTGGTTTTTCCGTATTTCGTATATTTAACTGTTTAATTTCTGAAAGAATGCTTTTAATTTCGAGCGCCTGCTCGTTAATAATTCGCAAAGGTCCACTTTCAGGAATTTCTGCATTTTGCGAATCGTCCAAAAACACAGGAAACAAATGCGCATAAGGTTCGTTTACAAGCTCTTTTAAACTTTCATCGGGCACGAATACAATTTTATTATAACCTTCGAGAATGATTTCTTCGCCGGTATTCACGTTAACACTTTTGCGGGGATTGTTCCATTGCACTTTCAGCGTGCCGAAATTTTTAATTTTTACCGGTTCGCCGGCAATTAATGATTCTTCAATTAACGGTAAAAATACTCTGAAGAACTCTTCAATTTGTTTTTTGCTGATAGTTAATTTTACCGAAACTAAATCAACAATTTCCTGAATATTGATTTTTTCGTTACTCATACTTCTTTTATAGTATTTATTTTTTCTTTCAGCGTATTACTTTGTTTGAAATTTACCACAAGTTTGGGCGGGATTAGCGTCCGGATTTGTGTAGCCGGATGAACAGAGAGTCTTTCTTCTTTTTTACGAACTTCAAAATTTCCGAAATTATGTAATCCTATGGTATTTCCTTCGCTCAATTGCTCTCTGAAAACCAGAACTACAGCATCGAGAATATTTTCAACATCGGGTTTTTTCATGTTTGTTTTCGATGCGATTTCAGCAACTAATTCCTTATGATTCATAATACTAATTATTTTTGTGGATTTTTGCGTTTATTAATTTTGGGTTTTGTGATTTGCAAATTCATTTTCAAATCCAATATGTAAATTTACAAAATTAAATGAGTCGTCATGAAACAATTCAATGTGTATTAAATCAGGCTGTTATGTGTTGAAACTATTATTATTTTAAAAAAAATAATTTTAAATACACACGCTAAGAACCCTTAGTTTGCAGTTAGAAAATATTTAAAGGTTAGTTTCTTACTTTTGTTGTA
>CAYQWD010000047.1:0-2920 GCA_964420955.1 uncultured Paludibacter sp.
CCCGTTAGCTACAAAACTCAACTGTTTTTCTATGGTAGGGGGATTGCCTATAACGGTCCGCAAATAGGCGTAGGCAGGGAGTTTACTCACGAAAGTTGCCACGAAGAAGCGAACTTTCAATATACCACATACCTGCCCTACGAAGCACGAAAACCCTGCTTGAGCTTATTTGCTGTTACAAGCTGGTGTTATTTTTCTCAGTTTCATTTTTTATTTGTCTTCTGTCGCTTAAATACGCCAATATATGGGCAATGAAAAGTAAGTTGACAAACAAAGCCAAGAATAAAAATATATGTTTAGCAAAATGACCAATTGTTTCACCAAATATTTGTACACTAAAGTACCATAAAGTCCAAAAAAGAACAGAAGTTACGGCAGATAGATAAATACAATCCTTACACTTTCCTATTTTTTCAGTAAAAATATTTTTACCACAAGATGAACAACTCATAAAATTATTTTTTATATTTGCAAGTACAAAGATATAAAATTTTGAATTATGGTCTTCTGTTACACACTACTACTTCCATTTTTAATTTTAGTACAGTTTATTATTCCAATTATTCAAACAATAATAACTACTGTTTGCAGTTGGGTTAGTACGGTTATTCAGGTCGTTATCCAAGTATTAACGCAAGTCTGCAATTGGCTTCCTTGGCCATTTAATTTGGTTTGTAATTGGGTGGTTCAACTTGTTACTGTTATCCAAACAGTATGGAACTACATATGTAATACAATTATTCAAACAATAATAACAATTATTACTTATATCCTTTACCTAATTATCTATATAGTTCAGATTATTTGCATTGTAATTAACATTATTCTTTCTCCTTTACCATATCTATTCTGTCGTTTAGGATTAACAGCCGAAAAGAAGGTTAAAATATGTATAAAAGTTTTAACTGATGAGCAGGGGAATAGTGAAGTAACGAATGATGCCATTAAGGAAAGCATTGTAGCTATGCAAGAAATTTATAGTAAATGTAAAATAAAAGTTGAAGTTACTGGAGTAGAATATATTGTACAACCACAGTATTTGACTGGAACGGGTTGTGGTTTTGGAAATATTTTCACGATGTGGCATTTATGGTTTTCTCAAAATGCTTGTTGGTGTTGTAATCAAATCACGGTTTACTTTGTTGATGATATTGTAGGCTCTGTAACAGGGTGTGCAATTCCAGGAGATAATTGGTGTCGTGTAGACGCAGGTGCTAACAATGACCCTACAATTATGGCTCACGAAGTAGGACATTTGTTAAACTTATGGGCGCACTCAAATGACCCAAATAATTTTATGTATGGAAGTACAAGCTCTACTGCATATGGCGTTACTAATCATCAATGTTGCACAATGAGAAACTCTTCATTTGTAACTTTTATTTAAATAATATAAAATGAAAAAAACAGTAATTATGGGTACTTTATCTATTTTATCTTTTTGTGGTTGTAATAAACCCAAGTATAAGGCTTGTTTTTCAACAGAAAAAGAGCAGTATGCCATTGGTGAAACAGTTAAGTTTGAGAACTGCTCTGATTTTAATGGTGGGCTTGACGGTTGTTTATGGGTATTTGGAGATGGGAATCAAAAAAATACTTTTGGAAATGAATCCGTAGAACATACCTATCAAGAAAAAGGCATTTATACAGTTAAGTTATGGATAGGATTAAAGGAAGGTCCTGCAGATGAAATTAAAAAGACCATTAAAGTTGAATGATAAGAATTCATTTTTATATAGCCCTTTTTGTAACTATAATTGTCTATTCTTTTCTCGTTTCGTGCTGTAAGTGCGAGTATGTTGATGTGGAGAATTCGTACCAAATCAGAGTAAGAAATTACGAAGTTCAGGATTTTATAAATCCAAAAATTATTTACAGTATTAATTCTAATGTTGTCGATACAGTTTATTTGTATGTTGATACTATGTCGTACTATGCACTGGGTTTTTTGCTCAAATCAAACCAATTATTAAACTACAATTATGATTGGCAACTGATTGCTAACGATAGTTTATCCTTTGACATTAGTGAATTTGAAATACAGACAGTTAATAACGGATGTTGTAAAGGAGTGACTCATTTAAATTCATATCACTTGAATTCTATTCAAAAAAATGAATCTGTTGTTACAGTCGAATAATTTTTCAGGACGAGGCATCCCTTACACTTGCTTGTAACGGTTTCGGGCTTGGCGAAGGTGGCGATTTTACGCACCAACTTTCATACGAAGAACCAAAGTTCAAATTTACGAAAAACTGTCCTACGAAGAACGTCACCGCCACTTGCGCCAAACCCGTGTTACCGCCAGTGGTTCTGTCTTTCGTGTCAGTGTCCACCGTGCTTTCAGAGGTTTTACAGTCCGCTTACCTGTCCCGAAAACGGTTTTTGTCAGTCGGCAATGAGCGGTCGGGAAAGATTTAATTTTTGCGAAGCGAGGAGAGTTTTTTTCTGTCTTACCGTGCGATTGCTTTTGGCATATTTTTTTGTTTGCGGGTCGGCTTTAGCTCTTTGCCGCCCGCAGGAACGAGGACGGCAATGTGCTAAAAGTGTGTAGGCACAAAAAGTATGACAAAAAGAAGCGTGGGTTTTGCTCTAAAAATAAGTTGAAAATCCGAATTGAATTACCCCTGTATTTGCAGGTGGGTTACCAAACAAATCGGTGTGCTGTTCAAATCGGTAATTGAAACGCAAAACAGTTGTCCCAACTGGTCTGAATGCGATGGTCGGAACGATAGCCCAAACATCATCACCTATGTTTCCATCTGTTTCTTTAAATCTTCCCTGATTGTAGTCAGCATATTCAAGGCGAACACCCAAATTGAGTTTGGCATTTTCCCATCCAAGTATTTTTCTTTGCAAAACCGTTCCGATAATATCAATATAACCACCGCCAGGAGCAGTGTGATCCGCAGCGATGGTT
>CAYQWD010000047.1:2930-5757 GCA_964420955.1 uncultured Paludibacter sp.
GGAGCATCTACAAAAACTTTTGCAAATTCACCTATAATGGTTAATCGGTCTTTTAAAACGGAAGTGTTAAAATCAACAGCTAAAACACTTGCACTTCTTTTGTTGTCAATAACTAAACCGTCCTCTTTCCATTTATTGTAAACTCCTGTCATATACGAAAAACCCAATTCTCCGATTTTTCGGTTACGAATTGCCAATTTCCCTGTAAACATTGGTAGTCCGCTGTTGCTTTCTTCAAAGCGTTCAGGATTTTTCTTTCCTGCTGCGAGTGATGTTGGAAATTATATTATCGTCAAAACCATTAGTAAGGTATGCTTCATAACCAACAATCCAGTTATTTGCGAAATACTTTCCGTGCAGTCCAAAACCTGCATTTGCAAGGGTGGAAGGAATTATAGTAGTTGCCGAAATGGGTCTATCAATAAAATCCCATCTTGGCCCATCGTGGTTTTGGTTGAATGCTCCGATAGGGTTCATAATTATTCCACCTCTTAAATTGAGTAAAGGATGAAATTCAATATCCATTGCTGCAAATTCAATATTTATTTCCTTCGTTCCGTCTTCAAATTCCAATTCCGAAAGGAACTTGATTTTTTTAGCAATGGTGGATGAGAAGAACAAAGTAAAACGCCTTGCCTGAAACGAAAGACCGTCCGAAACACCGTCAGTAGAGGCATATTGTGTATTTGCTTCTAGGTAACCGCCAATGGCGATGGGTAATTTCCCTGCCGTTAAAAATGGTCGGTTGTAAACGGCATCCATATTCAGTTGCTGTTTAGAAGTGTCCGCAGGGATGCGTTGAATAAATTTTGTGGTATCGGTTTGTGCAAAACCACTTAATGTGCAGGTAAATCCCAAGAAAGCAAATGCGATTTTATAAATAGATGTATATGTTTTCATCGTCTGTTAATGTTTTAAATGTTTTTAGATTTAATTCAGCAGGCGGATTTTGCACTATGCCTTTATTGGTAAACTCACTGCCGTGACAAGGACAAACCAAAAAATTTCCCTGCGGCTGCACTTCACAACCTTTATGCGTGCATTGTAGCAGTAAAGCGGAATATTCATTTTCGCTTATTTTGTAAACTCCGATAGGATAACCGAATTTTTCAGTTTTTACTAAAACAAATTTTCTTTCAGTAATTTTTTCTTTTTCGGTTTTAAGGAACTCGGTTTTTCTAATCAATATCTTGTTTTCCTCAAAAGCGGTTTGAGCAAAATAATTAGTGCTTGCACAACTTTGAAGCAATGCCATAAATGCCGTTCCTCCAATACAGACAAAGCCACAAGTTTTAATAAAATCTTTTCTATCCATTGCTTACAATGATTTTAGGAATTTGAGTAATGCGTCTTTTTCCTGCTGCGAAAGATTTTGATAAAGTGTTTTGCTGTTTGTCGCTTCTCCTCCGTGCAGCAAAATGGCTTCTTCAATGCTTTTTGCCCTGCCATCGTGCATTAAAAAATATTGTCCGCCTTGTGAATTAGGCGAAAGACCCAAGCCCCAAAGCGGTGGCGTTCTCCATTCAGCAGTTAAGGCATTTCCTTCTGTATAGCCATCATCTAACTGGTTGCCCATATCGTGCAAAAGTAAATCGGTATAAGGATTAAATTCTTTGTATGATAATGCTTCAATAGGTGAATAACCCGTTTTTAAAGTGGGTTTGTGACAGGATGCACAATTAATTTGATTGAAAATATTTTTACCCTGAATTACTTCAGCATCGTTTTGATTTCTTTGAACAGGAGCTTTTAATGTTTGCAGATAAAATACCACATTATTTACGGTTTGCGTAGAAACTTCGGGGTCAATTTCTAATCCTGTATGGGCGTCAAATGGACTATAAAGCGATGTAATGCCAATGTCCTCATTATAGGCGTTTACAGTTTGATGCAATAAATTATATGCAGCCGCTTTTTTACCGAAACGCCCAATGTATTTTCCGTTTTGTGTAATGGCGTTTTGATGTGCAATGATATAAGAAGGAATATTTATCCAGTTTGGGACACCTGAAATTCCATCGCCATCTAAATCATTCGGGTCAGCCATAGCCAAAATATCTGCATCGGAAACGAAAGCCAAAAACCCCAACCCCGTTACCGCAGGTGGTGTAAATTTTGAAAAAGTTGCCCCTGCCGGAATTTGTTCGGGAGAAAATCCGGGTATTGCCCGATTTTGTAATTGAGGGCCACCAAAATTTAAAAATTGATTGCCTGTGCTGTCGGTTTGCCCGAAACGGGTGAGAGTAGTGAAGGGATGCCCTTTGCCATCTCCTGCGTGACAACTGATACAACTGGTAGCAACGAATATACTCCCCAATCCTGTTTCTGTTGTAAAAGTTTCGCTAAATGCAGCATCACCTTTCAGGAATAGAGAGAGTTGGGCAGAAGTTAATCCGTCCATCGGGCCGTCTAAAACTTCATCGTCTTTAGGTTCGGGCGGTAACATCTTTTCACAAGATACTATTGCGATAATTGCAAAAAGCATTATTGTAAATACAAGAAGTTGCTTATTTTTCATTGTTCTAAATTTTGATTTCGGCACAAATGTAAGAATAAATTTGAAATACCAAATGAGATAAATTAGACAACTCTAATTTAATTCGTTAGATGAAATGCGTATCTTTGTCAAAAAATTCAATAAATGCATTCATTAACGGAAGAAAACTATTTGAAAGCTATTTATAGCCTTTCTCAAAAGGGTTTAGATAAAATTACCCCTACTGCTTTGGCAGAAGAAATGAGCATAAATGCTGCATCGGTAGTAGATATGATAAGAAAGTTGTCGGATAAGAAACTGATTAGTTACGATAAGCCGAAAGGAGCAAAA
>CAYQWD010000047.1:5823-11333 GCA_964420955.1 uncultured Paludibacter sp.
AAATTGGGTTATTCCTGGTATATTGTCCACGATATAGCAGAGCAGTTGGAGCATATCAAGCACGAAGAACTGGCAAACCGTTTGGATAAATATTTAGGATTTCCTGAATACGACCCGCACGGAGACCCGATACCCAATGCTAAAGGAGAAATACCATCAATAGCAAATACTTTATTGTCCGAAATTGAAGTTGGCAAAACTTGTCAGGTTACTGCCGTGAAAGATACTTCGGCTGCTTTTCTTCAATATTTAGAGCAATTGTCCATAAAGATTGGAACGAAAATTAAAGTCCTTGATAAAATTCCGTTTGATGGGTCAATGACTATTCAAATTGAAAAAGAAGTCAAAACAACGGTGTCTAAAAAATTTACTGATAGTCTGTTTGTCAGTTGAGCGATGGCAGATTTTTTTGGCTCGTGTTTTTGTTTTGCGGGTGGGGTTTAGCTCTTTTGCAGATGGTGCGAAGCAAAATTTTTTAATGCGTATTTTTTTTCTACGCATTAAAAAATTTAACCTGCAAATGTGCTAAACGAAGCGTGGGACAAAAACCGTGACAAAAAATTGCGGGTGGGCTTGTTTCTTTTTCTTTTTCTTTTTTTAAAGTGCGGTGGGGCAAAAATTAAATCTTTCTTGGGTCGGTTTGAGTGTCGCCCGTTTTTCTGTCTGCCCGAAATGTTGTTAGCTGGTCTGTCCCGTTAAATACTTCTCAGTCATTGTCAAGGTAGAACGGTCGTCCTACAATTGGCGGTAACGTTCCCACGCTTGGCGCAGTGGGGGATTTAGAAGTACTGAACTATCAATATACCACAAACTTTGATAGAAACATAAAACTTCAATTTTGCACATCAGCCCCCATTGCGCCAAACGTGTGTTAGCGGATGCCCTTTTTCGTTCGTGTCTTGTTGGGCTGTCTGTTTGTATTATGTTGTTATCTGTCAAAATGCTTGTCTGTATTGGGCTGTGCGATTGCGAAGTTTTATTTTTTTTTTGAAGGGAAGGATTTTTTATTTTTTTATTGTGAGTTCATATTGGTTCTGATACTTGTTTTATTTTGGGCAATTATTGAACGATATGTACGCCACATAAAATCATATATAACCATTTCGTGCATACGTTGTTTGTTTCTAAATAAGCGATTCAACAGCATGTGTGTGTAACTCGAAAGTAAAGAAGGGATTGGCTCATGTAGTTGGTCATGATTTTGAAGATTTATTATTTCTTCAATGACAGGTTTTAGCTGTTTTTCTTTTTGTTTGAGTAATTCAACTATAAATTGATATTCTTTGCCCAAAAAATTGTCTTCTGTCAATAAATTTTCAATATCCTTTCTATTCTCCCTGTAACGACTATCTAATTGCTTCTTTAAACTTTTATTGATGTTAAATTCGCTTGCAAAACTTGTTTTGAGATTTTCTGTCAAGGTAAGTTTTTGTTCCATATTAAGATTAAAATTATCGAATAATTCATTTACTGCTTTGATACCAAATAACCACCTTATTTCTTCGCCTTTACTACCTTTATTAATTTTCTCTAATAAATTTACTATACAAACACTGTCGTGAAAGAAAATCTGTTCTGATAATACCATACCGGTCAATCCATAACGTTCAATTTCCCGTTGATACGTGTCTGCCTGTACTTTCCATATCAATCCTGTGCCCTGAATAAAGGCAATCATATTGTGAAATTTTTCTATTACTATTCCAATATTTTTTGTGTCTGAAAAATGAAATCGCACTCTTAAATGAACATCAGGGTCTGCATAACGAATAAAAAACCAACTGTCAATTAGTTGTTCTTGAATTAATTGCTCTGTAAATGGTTTAATAATGTTAGTTAAAAACCTGTCAGCGGTCTTTACTCCGCAATATATTTTGTAATAAAGCCATTCTGAACCGAGAGCGAAAGTTCGGGGTACGGGTTGCATTAAATTTTCTGTGGTATGAAGCGTATTTTTACTTTCGGAAAAATGTGTTACATTATTTTGAGTTTGGGTTGATAGTTCTTGTTTTTGTACTATCATTATAAATTCGTTGGTATAAGCATTTCCGTTTTCATCTTTTACAAAAGCCGTCTTTTCATCAAATAGAAATTCTTTTAATATGATTTGTTCACGCTTTTTTATTTCTGCAACAAACATGGATAAACTTAGTTCATCTTTCAAATTGATTAGTAATTCATTATCTCCGTCTGCTAAGAGAATTAAATCAGGTATTTTCCACATTTCCTGCCATATACAAGCATTTTTAATCAGTTTATCGTTTTCCAACAATAGTTTAAATTGTTCTTTTTTTAGTTGCCATGTTGCTAAGGAAATAATTACATTTTCTATTTCAACACGAGGTAAAACAGAAAATTCGTTTTGTAATACACCCCAGTCAAAATAAAAACCTCCCCGCAAGTTTTGTGTTTGTAAATCACATAAAAAGTGATACACAGGTAAAGCATTGTAAGAATAATTATGAGCGTTGTCTAATCGTGGAATAATTTCTTTATTTAGTCGTTTTGAACGCAATACTACCCTGTTTTGTTTAACTGAAACAACCAAATCTTCCAATAAAATTTGCTGTTCATCAGACAATAAGGATTTTGATAAGTACGGAATTTCATAATTACGAATAATTGGACGTAATAATATATTACCTGTTCTACTTTCAGGTAAATGAAGTATGGAAGCAAGAATTTTATCGGAATGTAACTGTTGTTCAGATTGAGCAATTTGACCGATAATTTTTTCTATTTTTTTATTTCCAACACCAAAACGACCAAGCAGATTAATTGCACTTGACCCTCCTGCACTGTTGAGGTACAGCAAGTTTTTTTCATTTCTTTTACCTAAATGACTATACATCACAGAAATACTTTCAGGCAAATCATCCCAATTTTCATGGAATGCTTTAAGTTCTTCATCACCGATAGAAATTATTAGCTGTTTTTCTTGATGAGCCTTAATTAGTTTTTTAAAAAGAAATGATTGTTCTTTGGAATAGGGAATTTCTGATTTGTCAGGGAATTTTTCTATCAATAGTAAATTATCAATCAAAGGATTAATATCACCCGTTTGGTTGTTGTTGTTTCCATATCCTATTCCTGTTTCATTATCCAAAACATCAGATAATAAAACTTCCTTATTTTCATAACGTTGATAAAAATTTTCTTTGAAAATTTTGAGATTTTGAGGCTCACGATAAACAGCTAATTTATTAAGTATTTTTAGAGCCTTTTTTAAAGATAAATGAATATCTGACGAACGATTTTCTGTATTTATCTTATCATCTGTTTGTTTATCCTGAACAGGTGCAATAAAAAAATCTGATTGAAAAAGTTTATTAAGTTCAAAAGGAATATTGAATTGTTTTAATTCATCCGCTATTTTTTTGTAAACGGTAATCTCGTTTCCTATTTTGGTGTCAATCTTCTGAAGTTCTTTTTGGATAATTTGTAACAAATGTATGATTGCATTAAGTTTTGTATCAGGGTGTTTTTCACTTATACTAATAAGTATAGAAAGTAGTTGAACTAATAATTCGTCTCCTGTTACCGAAGGCTCTAATTCACTTACCAAAACTTGTGCATTAACAACTTCCTGAATGAATGCTTCCGCCTCCTCATAAATAATTTCTTCGTTGGTTAACAATCCTGCCAGTTGAGATAATTTTGCTCCTTTTTTAGCCTCTTTTATGATTTTTTGAAGATAAACAGAATTATCCACTGCACTGATTTGATGAATCCTTTTTTTGTCCCGATAAAAATATTCTACATAACGAAGTTTATCATATAAACTGTAAATACTGGTATTCGGATAAAATTTCAGATGTGGTTGAATAAATGCTTTTTTTGCTAATTCTTGTGCTAAAGCACAAGAAAAATTCATGTCTAAACGGGTGCTTCGGTAGTTTGTTTGATTTATAGTAATGTTGCTATCCTGATTACTGGTTTGAACAATGCCACAACCTGCAAACAAGCCAAAAGGCGTACATCTGCTGTGCATACGCATAGCATACTTTAACAAAGAAAAAATAAGTTTTTCTTTTTCCTGTTTATCTTTAATTTCGTTATTTAACCATTTGTTACATTCATCCAACAAATTAGGAGAAGCTAAAAACAATGCTTCCTGTACCTCTTTTTGAGCGAATAACTCTTGCAATTCTGTTTCACTAAAACTAATCTTCAAAGGCTTTAACGGGGTACGAATAATAGTATCTTCACGAAAGGAATAATTTCTCATATTCAAATAGATTTCTCATATTCAACATATTGAATGTATGTTTTTGGACGAATTTCCCGAATATAATATTGTTCTTTTAAGATTAAAGTAAAAAACATAAGTCCCAACTTAGTTCATTCGGTTCTAAATGCGAAAGCATAGACAATCCAATACCTCCTGCTCCTTCAATCAATCCGTTATCTGTTTCAAACTGCCATTTTTCTTCTTTATCTATGTAATGACATCTCGAATAGCTACCGTCATTGTTCTGCATTTTCAATGTTACCTCAATCCAGTATTCCGATACTTTAAAAAAGATTTCGTTATTCGTATATTGAAAAGCTTTATTAAACAAATGGGCTACTCCAGATGCTCCATGACAAAATCCCGCATCTTTAACACCTGTTGTTTCGTCTTGTATGGTTTTATTTGTGAGATTAATTAAAATTTTTTCTCCATAGTTAACAAGGTTTTCGTCGGTTATTAAAATTCCAGTTTTTAATATAGCATATCCAATGCCTAAGTCACCGTAACACCACGCTAAGCGACTTGGGTAATTGTGTGGCTTGTCGTCCAAAATGTGAAATGAAAAAAGACTGCCTTTTGAAATATCTAATTCATGATGTTTTAAAAAGTTAACAGACTGGTGTATTAAATTCAGTGCTTTACTGTTGCCCGTTTCTTTGTAAACATATGCAAGAAATACTATAATCGAGGGGATTCCATGAGCAAAGCCCAAATTGATTAATTCTTTATCTTTATGCTCTTTTCTGTCCAATTTGTCTTCCCATGTAATACCATACTCTTTTTTTAGGGCGATTTCATCTAATATGTTTACTATGTCATCTAATCTGTCCTTTTGGGGTGTAAATTTATTTCTTTCCAAAAAATAGACTCCGTAACCCAATAATCCATAGAATAAATCATAATTTTTTGTCTGTTTTTCAACAAAAAGTTCCTTGCTAATCAGTTCATCAAAAACTTCAAAAGTATCTTTGGTGTTATTATTGTATTCTATAAATCCAAGATTGATATAATGTTGATAGAGCCATAAAATTCCAGTATATCCATGTAGTACTTTTCTTTGAACTTTATTCTCCAGTTCAAAGAAAATGCGATAAGATTTTTCAAAATAAAGACGAGAATATTCTATAAACTTTTCGTTTCCTGTATATATCCCCGCGTAATATAGGAATAGACTTGATCCTGCTTTTCCTCCTTGTAGGAAATAATCTTCATTATATGAAGTCACCACTGTCCGATAAAAATACAAATTAATCGTTTTGCGTTTTGAAAGCCTTTA
>CAYQWD010000048.1:0-230 GCA_964420955.1 uncultured Paludibacter sp.
AAAAAAGTATTTAATTCTTTTCATTATTTGCTATTTATTACTTGGTTTAAACCATGAACCTTTATGTCCTAATATTTTTTTTATTCTACAATTTAATCTGTAAGGTAATCTTTTAATACCTTCTGTTCCAAAATTATATGGTTGTATAAATAATTTTTGAAAAAGAAAATCTGTTTTATTATCGAGTTCAATTTTTTCCGGGTGCAAAATACTAACCTGATTTTCAGAAA
>CAYQWD010000048.1:246-9557 GCA_964420955.1 uncultured Paludibacter sp.
TATTGCCTAAAGTGTGTGTTGCATCCTGATCAGACCCGATATTTTTCACTAAATTAATATTTGGTATTATAGCTAACTGATTTTTTTTCCACGTACTGAAATAAAACTGATAATCCCAACAAGTGTCATTAAAACGATCTTTTTTTACATTTTCAAATATTCTATACCAATATTCTTTTATACGATAGTTTGAAAAATAAAAACCGAGACTTTTTTTAAACGTTTTAAAATTTAAATCTTCAAGGTAATAATCAAATTGTACCCACGTACGGCGCCATGTTGCCCAACCCCAGGTGCCATGATGTCCGTTTGAAAAATAATAGGTGTGCAATTTATTTTTTTTACTTTTCAAAAAATTTGTACCGCCGACAAACGAAATTTCAGGAACTTCGCGATAATATTGCAACATGTCTGTACAGAAATTAAAAAAGGCAGGATGCGGCACACAATCATCTTCAAGTATTATTCCTTCTTCAACCTGACTAAAAAACCATGAAATACCCGAGGAAGGACCTTTTCCGCAGCCTAAGTTTATCTCCGAAAAAAAAGTTTTCACTTCGCAATCCCAATCTATATTCTCAAATACTCTTTTTACTGCAGCGCATTTGGCTAAATCTTCATTATTTTCATTGCGTACACCATCCTGAAAGATATATAAATATTTTGGCTTAACCGACTTCAACACATCAAAAACTTGTTGTGTATAATGCGGACGGTTAAATGTTATCAGCAGCACAGGTGTTTGAAACATATTTAAATTTTTTGTTGAGCTTAATTTTATAAAACTTGTATGCTGTCAAAATAAGAGAACCAAAAATAAAGAATTTTTTTCGGAACAGTGCCTTCACTAACAATTCAACTCGTTTATTTCCCAGAAAATCATCGAAATTTGCATTAAGATATTTATAAATATTTACAGCAGTTTTCTGAATATTTATGCACATTGTACAATATTCTGAAATCGAATATTTACTGATAACATTATCGAAAGGTAAAAATGTTATATACGGATTTAGTACCGATTGCTTAATAAAGTCATTTGAAGAAACACCGTCCGTTCTTACAATATTGAGAAATGAATCTTCAAAAATATAAGACATATTCCTGAAAGAACAAAAATGCAGAATTTTTGAGGAATATGCAAATGTTTCGTGTGTGTACATAACACAATTCCATTTTCCATCGAGTATTTCTACCGGATGATTCATTGCAATATTCGCCTTTGCAAATGATGGTTGATCAATTGAAACTCCTATTTCACGCCCTTCTTTCCAGTATGTATGCCAAAGTTCATAAAGTTTGTAATTTTCGGGCAAATCTTTTACGTAAATCACTCCACTGCTGAAATAGTATTTTTCTTTATCTACGTCCCATCCGGTTTTTGTTGCATATTCTTTTACTTTATCATACAAAAACTTATTAAACTGCTTTACGGGCAGATGAGATTCGGGTACAGCAGCAACATTGTACAAACAATCATCTATTTCAGCGAGTGATTGTGTAATAATCGTATCGCAATCGATAAATAAAAAATCTCCCTTAACAATATTTCTCATGTTTGTTTTCAGCCATCTTGATTTATCCATCATTGTCATTTTCTCACTCAGCGGAACAACAATTTTTTCGGATAATAAACGAATGATTTCAGCTCTGCTTCCGGTAAATATTTTGTCTGTTTGATCATCGACTACTAAAACAATATAAGCTTCGGGGTTATGATAACGTGCAGTGTAAACAGACATCAATGCCTGCTCCGGATAATTATTGTCCGTAGCACTTGTAAGCACATAAACCGGTTTGGTTTTCATCCTGAATTAAATTTTTAATTTAATCGATATATTGTTGTGCCCAAATCTCGAAACTGTACATCAAAAACAAAGTAGTAATTTCGTCAGATGTAGCTACAGAAACGTTTTTCATTATTCTGTCAAGTTCTGCCGCATTAAATAATCCTCGTTTTTCAATTCCTGGTTTTATCACACTATTCCATGCTGACTGGCAAGCCAAACTACTCATAAATTCAACTTCAGGGATATTAAATCCGCTTTTTGAACGATATGCAAATTTTTCGGAAAAGATTTCGGAACATATTTTTTTGAGCATAAGCTTTGTTTCAGTTTTTTGCACGCCATTTACCAAAGTCTGTCCGATAAGTGCTGACTCGGGAATACTTAAAGCAAGTGAAACAATATGATTATCGAGAAAAGGTACGCGGTTTTCGATGGAGTGAGCCATCGACATTTTATCCTGCCGGAGTAAAAGTTCGGGCAAATAAGTTAACATTTCAAATTTGCGTTTTCGGGTGAAAGTATCACCCGTGAGTTTACTTATAATTTTTTTACGGGCTTTAAGCGCTTTTCTATAATCAAACAGAGGATAAACAGATTTAGCAATTTTTTTTGATCCGAAAGCGCTTGTTAAAATAAACCCTGAATCTTCATCGTTACTAAAAAGATAATAAGACCAATCGATATTTTTCAAATTAAATTTCTTTTTGATAATATGCTTTATTAAACGCTTGAAATGGTTTTTTTTCGATGAAAATTTTGTAATAAATTTATAATAACCGCCAAAGCATTCATCTGCGCCTTCGCCGCTCAACAATACGGTTACATGTTTTTTTGCTTCTTTGCTTAACAAATAAATGCCAATTGCATTCGGGTGCGAAATGGGATTTTCGAAATGCCATATAACTTTATTCAATTCATTATAAAAGTAATGACCATCCATAATAAATTGATGCGAAAAAAGCTTAAGTTTTTCCACAACCTCATCAATCCACTTTTTTTCAGAAAATTCCTGATCGTCAAAAATTACAGAAATAGTTTCGAGCTGTCTTTCTGAAGTAGATTTTTGGGCAAAATATGTTATTAATGAAGAATCAATACCTCCTGAAAGTTGACACCCAAGTTTTACATCGCTTATCATTTGTGATTTTACACTTTCATTCAGGGCGCTTATAAAAGAGTTTTTAATAGAGAGTTCATCTAACTTATGTTTTCCTTCTTCATTTAAATTATAATATGTAGTTGTTTTAACATTTCCGTTCGCGTCAATTTCTGTATAAGTACCGGGTAAACAATTTACGATATCTTCAAACAAAGTATTATTAACTAAATATCTGAAAAGTAAAAATTCGTCAAGTTTTGTTTTATCAAGTTTCAGTTTATAATCGGGTAAGGCTTTAAAACTCTTTATTTCGGATGAAAATGTTATATAATCAGAAGTTTTTAGTAGATACAATGGTTTAATTCCAAAACGATCGCGTGTTAAAAATAACTTTTTTTTGTCGAAGTCGTAAATTCCAATTGCAAACATTCCGTTTAATCTTCGAAGCATTTCATCTATTCCATATTCAATATAAAGGTTTAAAATAATTTCAGTATCAGTTTTCGATTTAAAATTATAGCCCTTTTGTAACAGGTCATTTTTATAATCAAACGCGTTATAAATTTCACCGTTAAAAACTATCATTACTTTGCCATCGGCGCTAAGCATTGGTTGATGACCATTTTTAGACAAATCAAGTATACTCAGGCGATTAAATCCTAAAAGCAAATCATCATTTTCGGCAAATTCGATTTTATTATCAATATCGGTTTGTTTTACTGACTTTGATGCTGTATCAATACCGGCAATTCCGGAATCGTCAGGTCCTCGATGTTTCTGCATTAATAACATTGTACGCAAAACATCAAATTTTTCAGTAAAGAAGGTATTCCTTTTATTATTTATCCATATACCGGCAAATCCACACATGTCATATCATTTTTTTTCAGGTAATTGTATCCAACTTCCAAATTTATAATCCCATTCTTCAGGTTCAAAAGGCATCATGCCACCCCAATGGTAAAATGTCATTTCGCCAAAGTAAATTACACCATTTATGCTGTACAAATCAACTCTTACATGTGGAATATTTTCTGACAGTTTTTCGGCAATCTGAACCATTTCGTCGAAATTTTCCGGTTTTTTACGGTCAATCCCCGACATTGGATGTCCGTTTGTAAAGGGTAATAGGTTGAAGTCTCTGTCGTAAAAATCAAATTTTGTATCGTGAGGTCTATCAGTAGCAATAAAAAGTGATCTGAAAACGCCATCGAAACAAAAGAATTTATAATCTTTCAATTCGGTTCCACTTTCATCTACCATAAATTTTTCAGCTATAATTCTTGGTTTTATATCTTTATAAACCCATTGTCTGTTTTCATAATGATAATAATTGACTTTTAGTGCATGAGATAATTTTTTGTTGGCTGCTGATAAATCAAATTTGGATTTATCTTGACAAATTACAACACTGGCACTATCATGTGTACATTTCAGTACAAATTGATTGGGCAATTTACTAAAATCAATATCTTCAAAACTTTCCCAAACTCCCAAAGTTGGTATGATGTGTTTTTCTCCAACTTTATTTCTGACATATTCCTTAACTTCAAATTTATCAGCAAGTTTTGGATACAACGGACTCCGATCATACAGTTTCAGCCATTGTATTTTTTCGTTGTATGTTGTTGGATTTTCTATATCCAATTTTTTTCCGAAGATTTTTCTATATTGTTTTTTCAGATAAATTTTATCGGATAATATGTAGTTATTCCAATAATCAACAATAGCCTGTTTTGTCAACCGAAACCATTTTTTTGGATGAAAATACTTCATATACTAAATATACTAAACATTAAATTATTAATTTTTTTTTGATTCTGTGTAAAAGATTTTTCAAATACAATGTTGGCATTTTTAAAACATTTTTCTTTCCTAAAATACCGTATATAAATGTTCCAACATCGTAAAAACCACTATTGTTCACCTCGAGCCACCATTTTTCAAGGGCTGAATAATTTATTTTCATATTTTCTATTTCTACTTGTGTTCTGTGACTCAACAAGCTTTCACTAAACAATTGATTAAATTGTTTCTCGGTAATCAAACACGAATTCAGCACCTCGCCCTGTGATTCCCGATAATTTTTATCTGAAATAAGTTTCCTTGCTTCTTCAAGAAATTCTTCTTTTGAAGTAAATGATATTTTAATTTTTTTGTTGAAACAAATCATTGATTCTGTTTCTTCAAAAGCAAAAAGTTCTTCAGGATAATATTGCAGAACAGGCTTTGAGTTAAATGCAGCATATTGCGACATTAAACCTCCGGACATGGGAGAGGTTCCCATAAAAATATCACAATGCTTGAATACTTCATTAATATCCGGTCTGAACCCGATTGTAAAAAATCTGTTTTCAAAATGATTGCTTTTAATAAATGTATCGAGAAATTGTTGTCCCTTTTCGTTCTGTATTTTGTTTGCAAAAATAAATACGGCCGATTCATTCTGATTCAAAATATTTTTAACCAATTCCCAATAGGTATTTTTAGAATCTACCATTTTGTAAAAATCTCCGCCGGAAAAAATTTTCACTTTGTTTTCAACCTCGGGCGGAAATCCCTGAAAATCATAGCCGTTGATAATTGGGTAATAGGGTAAAAGCAATATTTGTTCTTTACTTAAGCCTCTCTTTTGATGTGAAACAACTGCTCCAAAACTTCTGAATTCAAAAGAATAATCAATTGCCCGGGCTCCTAACCAAAAAGCGTGATCACCAAGATTAATGTAATATTTGGTAATTTCAGAAGGTAACACATGAAGTGCAGGCAAACAATCGGAAACGGTATTTATATGTAAAAATAATTTAGCAGGTTGGTATGAAACTATTGTTTGGCAAATCTGAATTATTCTTTCTGACTTGGATTTATTTTCGGATATGATTTTTATCTCTACATTAGGAATTTCATTTAAAATTTCTAATACCGATACATTTACTTTCCAATCTTTTTCCTCAAAAACGTATAATATTTTGTAATTAAGTTTACTTAAAGCTTTTACATATTGAATTGCCAAAATAAAAGTTGAACCAAAGTAATCATAAAATACAACTTTATTTTCTATTTTTTTATAACTTGATGCATTGTATTTTATAAGTTTTGAAGCTATTTTTTTATGCAGTTCATCGAGTTCATAATCAGCATACCGCCACATAATTTGAGAGGCAATAGTAACTGCCTGATCTACATAATGAAGACTTTCTTCGTAATTTCCTTTATCAAATTCTTTTAATGCCAGTTTTCTTATTTCAGCATATCCGGCTTTTACTTCTGATAGAGATATTTTCATATTTCGAACCGGTTGATAAGTTCAACAACTTGTTCTGCTTCCTGAAGGGTTATTACCGGACTTATTGGTAAACTAAGTTCGGATGCATGTATTTTTTCGGTTACAGGAAATTTTAGATTTTGATATTCCTTGTAACATTCCTGTTTATGTGGTGGAATTGGATAATGTATGAGTGTCTGCACGCTATTTTCAGTTAGGTAGTTTTGCAATTTATCTCTGTTATGGCATAAAACCGGAAAAATATGAAAAACATGCGCTTCCCAATTGGTTACAATCGGAAGAATGATTTTCTTATTTCTGATATTGTTAATATAATACTTGGCTATTCCGCGTCGGTATTCATTGTCTTTATCCAAGTATT
Source organism: uncultured Paludibacter sp. (assembly GCA_964420955.1). Taxonomy (GTDB): domain Bacteria; phylum Bacteroidota; class Bacteroidia; order Bacteroidales; family Paludibacteraceae; genus Paludibacter. Next base: position 6,783 of record CAYQWD010000048.1, read on the forward strand.
GTAATTTTATATTCAAAATTGCCGCCTGAATTTCATCGAGACGGCTATTTCGTCCGGTATATTTAAAACTATATTTTTTTGAAGATCCGTAATTGGCAAGTGAACGTACTATGCCGGCTAATTCTTTGTCGTTGGTTGTAACTGCACCGCCATCGCCAAGAGCGCCCAGGTTTTTTCCTGGATAAAAACTATGTCCTGCTGCATGGCCAATGGAACCTGTTTTTTGACTATTGAACTTACAACCTTGCGCTTGCGCATTATCTTCGATGAGTTTTAAATTGTATTTTTTGCATAATTCACCAATTTTCAATGTATAAGCACATTGTCCGTATAAATGTACAATCATTATTGCTTTGGTTTTTGGTGTTATATGCTGTTCAATCAGATTTTCATCAATCTGAAATGTCAGAATATCAGGTTCAACCAGAACCGGTTTGAGTTTGTTTTCGGTAATTGCCAAAATGGATGCTATATAAGTGTTGGCAGGAACAATTACTTCATCGCCTTCAGTCATTATTCCCATTTCGATGTAGCCCCTCAAAATCCAAATCAGTGCATCCAAACCATTTGCACATCCAATACAATAATCAGTGCCGATATAATTTGAATAGTTGATTTCAAAATTTTCATTTTCGGTTCCCAGCAAATACCAACCCGAGTCAATTACCCGTTTTGATGCCTGCGAAAATTCATCAGCATATTGGTTGTTAATTTTTTTTAAATCAAGAAACTTTATCATAAACTTTCTCTGAATTTTAAAAATTCATCATAGTCAAAAATATAATCTTCCTTATCATATAGTTCCGAAGCTAATACCAAACAAACAGAACCTGAAGAAAAATCACCCAGTTCTCTCCAAATTCCGGGTATTAAAAGTAGTCCTTGATAAGGTCTGTTAAGTGTAAATGATCGTTTCACATTACCATCGTTAATAGTTACTGTGAAACTTCCGCTTACTGCTACTATAAATTGTTGTAATTGTTTATGCGCATGTCCTCCACGTGAAACTCCACCGGGAATATCATACAAATAATATATTCTCTTAACACTGAATGGAACGGTTTTCAAATTCTCAACAACACATATATCACCTTTTCGTTTACTGTGGTGCTTGTCAAGTTCTACTATTGTACAATCGTAAACAGTGTTTTTCATGATGATTTAAATTTGATAAATTCATTATAATCACGAATTGCATCGTTCAAGTCATAATATGTTGATGCAACAATTAATGCAACGGAGTTAGTGGAAAAATTGTTGATTTCTCGCCATGCACCTTTTGGTACATAAACTCCGTTGTAGGATCTGTTCAAACTAAGAATTCTCTTCTCCTTGCCTAAATCAATAACCAAATCAAAACTGCCCGAAAGTGCAATTACAAATTCTTCTGTTTCCCTGTATGCCAATCCCCCTCGTACTTCGCCGCCGGGCACATCATAAATCCAATGCACGCGTTTAATTTCAAATGGTATCTGATTCATATTTTCAAAAAATGACAGATTGCCTCTTTCGTCAGGAAATTTTGGAAGATTTATTATATCAATCATAAGATTTCAAAGTAAACGATGTTCGAAATTCAATTCAGGTCTGATTATTCCCGGCTTTTGCCCCAACATTATATCTCCAACACCTTCGTTTGTAAATTCTACTTCAAACATAAAAATCAAATCGCCCCAAAGTATATGGGCTTCATTTTCGCCAAACCATACCCTGAAGTAATATCTTCCGGCATTAAGCAATCCGGCAGGAATTGTAAAAGAAACTTCCTGTTCGCCTTTTACCGAATCTTTTTTTTCTGAAAAATTCATCCAACGGTGAAAAACAACGATATCTTCTGTAGTTCGAAGTTCAAATGTAACATCGATCATGGCATCAGCCAGATAGTTATAAAAAACCAGCGAAACATCAATATCAGTTTCAATTGTGATATTGCGTCCCTTTCGGGCTTTAACTTCCATTGAACGTATTCTCACTTTATCGTTACCGGGGGCAGTCAAAAGATTATTATAATATAAAGTATCTGTTTTAACATAATTGGTCATTGTATAGTAATCAACAGCATCTTTTACCGAACCTGAAAAATCAAGTTTTCCATCTTTTAATACAATTCCTGTTTTGCAAAGATTTTTCACAGCTGCCATATTATGACTCACAAACAAAACTGTTCTACCCTCACCCATGCTAACTTCCTGCATTTTTCCAATTGCTTTTTTCTGGAATTCGGCATCGCCAACGGCAAGCACTTCATCCACAACCAAAATTTCAGGTTCCAGGTGAGCTGCAATTGCAAAACCAAGTCGTACTGTCATGCCGCTCGAGTAGCGTTTTGCCGGTGTGTCAATATAACGTTCAATACCTGAAAAATTTACAATTTCATCAAGTTTTCGGGTTATTTCAGCTTTTGACATTCCCATAATTGAACCGTTCATATAAATATTCTCACGCCCTGTCATCTCGGGGTGAAAGCCGGTTCCTACTTCAAGCAATGAAGCTATGCGTCCTTTTGCTTTTATTATTCCGGTGGTTGGAGCTGTAACTTTCGATAGAATTTTTAAGAGAGTGGATTTTCCAGCGCCGTTTTTGCCGATAATTCCAAGCACATCACCCTGATTTACAGTGAAGTTGATATTTCTTAATGCCCAAACATAATCACTATTACCCTTACTTGCGCGATCATTAACTTCACCAATTTTCAGATAGGGATCTTCCTTTCTTAAAATATTCATGGTAAACCATCGGTTTAAGTCATGGCTCAAGGTTTTAGTTGAAACTAAG
>CAYQWD010000048.1:9567-11278 GCA_964420955.1 uncultured Paludibacter sp.
CCTGTATTGTTTACTGATATTATCAAATATTATTGATTCAGACATCAAATCGGATTTTAGCTTGCTACAATTTTTTATTTACTACAACACCATCCTGTTTCAAAATAAAAGCAGGATTTCCTACAACAACACAATTATCAGGAATCGATTTATAAACAACAGCTCCCGGACCGATGATACAATTATTGCCAATGGTAATACCGCCTACTATTACTGCATTCGATAGAATTTCTACGTTATCCTTTATGGTAACTCTTTTACCATTTTTGTAACCAATGGTTACATTACTTACGATTCTGCAATTTTTCCCTATTGATTCTGCATCGATTATTGTGCAATAAGCATGAAACAACAATAATCCTCCCCCAATTGGTGTTTTAGTAAGCGAAAGATTTTGCATCCCCGGCGCTAAAAATTTAATGAACCATTTAAATTTTCCAATTCTATGATAAAATAAAGTTCTGAAAGATTTGTTATTATACAATATTTTCAATAACGAAAAACAATTTGAAAAATTTATAAAATACTCTTTTTTGTAAGCAGCTAAATCTTCAAGAATAACAGCTTTATTCTTCGAAAGTTGAAAAATGAATAAATGTGGCCAAAATCTGTAAATGTTTATGAATGCCAGAATGGTATTAATTTTATCCATATACTTTTTAAATCGGTTTAAACTGTGTGATATATTTGTAAAATTTTTTTTACTATTTCTGTATTATCATATTTGAACATTTTTTCTCGTCCGTTTGTTCTGGATTCAAATTTTATGGCTTTTAATAGAGCTTCTTTGATATTTTCAGCTTCGAAATCAGTTAAAAAACAACCTTCTGTTCCTTGTATAATCTGTTCAATATCAGCAACATTTGTAGCTACTATCGGGCAATTACATGCCATTGCTTCTTTTATTATTTGCGGAGAACCTTCGCTTTTGGTAGGCAAGAACAACAAATCGCAACCACACAATAAGTTTGTAACTTCATTTCTGTTATACCCTTTCAGTTCTATCAAATTAATATTATAATTTCGGGGTAATAAATCTATTGATTGTTTAGCTAATTGATAATTTTTCCGCAGGTTATGAAAATTTCCTCCAAACAGCACATTTATCTTATTATCAGGCAAATGCATTTTTTCTTTTGCCTCCTCTTTTGGTATAATTTTTATATCATTCAGATTAATTCCACATGGAATTATTGAATAGTTTTTTTTCTTTTTGAAATACGTTAAATCGAAAATGTGCTGAGCGACATAAATGTTATATACCGAAAACAGAGATGCAATTGAAGAAATCAAATTTCCTTTGAATGTAAGTGTTTCACCATTATGAAAAGTTATAACCACAGGAAGCTTTCGTTGCAATAAAGCTAAAGCTCCACTTAAGCCAAAGTGAGCATGAATAAGTGTAAAGTTACCAGTAATTATTTTCTGTTTTAGGGAGCTTAAATTTCTCAGATAACCTGTCAGACCTTTTCCTTTAATTGGAAAATAATCTACCTCAACACCCTGTCGAGCAAGCTCATCGCCCTGTTCGGTTACGAATGGCATTATTTTACCTGAATTGGCGCTACAAACTAAAAGTGCTTTCATATACAGTATATTGTGGGATAATTTGAGAAATTATACTTTCATATCAAAAAAATTTTGCAAATTATTTAGTAGAAGTCGTCTTGACTTTTTAAAGAGTTAAACAATATTTAAAAGAAGGGAACGT
>CAYQWD010000049.1:0-11062 GCA_964420955.1 uncultured Paludibacter sp.
ACGGATTAAATCTTGCAAGCAAGATTGGAATAAGATAAGTAACTGAATTTTTCTGGTCGACTGATATTAAAATCCGTTAAATCAGTGTACAATTTTCTTCAATATAAAATATTTATAAATTTTTGTCAAGTACTAAGAAAATTTTTTTTAATCACTTACAAAAAAAACTCTTCAGGCAATCTGAGTATTACTAAATTTTTTCTAAAGCTTTCAAAATTCCTTTTTTATCAAGTCCCAACAGTGCATAGAGTTCTTCGGGCGTACCATGCTCAACAAATTTATCGGGTATTCCGAGTCTTTTAAGTTTTGGAAAAAAACCATTATCAACCATAAATTCGGCAATAGCGCTCCCGAAACCACCATTGAGCACACCATCTTCAACGGTGATGATTTTATTGAACTTCTTACCGATTTTTTGTAAAATTTCCTCATCGAGGGGCTTCACAAAACGCATATCATACAATGCAACACTTTTCCCTGATTCATTTTCAAAAATATTTACAGCTTCAAGTGCAGTATTAAATGTGGTACCGATGGTGAGAATAGCTACATCTTTACCATCTTTCATTTTCTGTCCTTTGCCGGTTTCAAGTTGAATCATTTCGGTTCGCCAATTGGTGAGGCAACCTTTTCCACGCGGATATCGTATAACAAAAGGTCCGTTTTTATAATGCAATGCTGTAAACATCAAATTGCGCAGTTCGCTTTCGTTGCGAGGAGCAGCTATAACTAAATCGGGAATACAGCGTAAAAATGCCAGATCGAACACCCCATGATGAGTAGGCCCATCGGCGCCAACGATACCTGCACGATCAAGACAAAGGATAACAGGAAGTTTTTGGAGAGCAACATCGTGAATCACACTATCGTAAGCCCTCTGCAAAAAAGAAGAATATACATTGCAAAATGGGATAATGCCCTCCTTTGCCAATCCGGCTGAAAATGTAACAGCATGAGCTTCGGCAATCCCTACATCGAAAACCCTATCGGGCAATTCCTTTTGCATTATCGTCATTGAGCAACCAGAAGGCATTGCAGGAGTAATACCCACAATTTTTTCGTCAAAACGGGCAAGTTCGAGCAATGTTTCACCAAATACATCCTGAAAAAGCGGAGGAGATGACGTTGCAGGTGTTGAACCGGCTCTTTCACCGGTTTCAACGCAAAACTTACCAGGAGCATGCCATTCAGTCGCCGATTTTTCAGCAGGCTCATAACCTTTACCTTTAGTGGTAATGCAATGCAGCACTTTAGGACCTTTAAAATCTTTAATATCATTCAGAATTCTTACCAGTGTTTCCACATCATGTCCATCAATTGGTCCAAAATAACGGATATTTAATCCTTCGAAAATATTGTGTTGTTTGGTAAGTGTAGCTTTCAGCGTATTGCTAAAACTGATAATTCTGTTTTTTGCATTAATGCTAATAAGTCCGAATTTTTTTAACACATTATAGGTTTTATACCGAAATCGATTATACGTTTTTGAGGTTGTAATATCAACCAGATATTGCGCAAATCCTCCTTTCACAGGGTCGATAGCCATCTGATTATCGTTAAGTATAATGAGCAGATTGTTTTTCTCAACCGATGAATTATTTAATCCCTCGAAGGCAAGTCCGCTTGTCATAGCGCCATCGCCAATTACAGCAACAACTTTTCGGTTAGGTTCATTTTTCAACAACGAAGCAACCATCATACCCAATCCGGCAGATATGGAAGTAGATGAATGTCCAACGCCAAATGTATCGTACTCACTTTCGGAGATTTTAGGGAAACCACTTATTCCGTTTAAAGTACGGTTGGAATTAAATCTATCTCGACGACCGGTGAGTATTTTATGACCGTAAGCCTGATGACCAACATCCCAAACTAAACGGTCGAAAGGTGTATTAAAAACGTAATGAAGAGCAACTGTGAGTTCAACCACTCCAAGGTTTGAGCCTAAATGTCCGGGGTTTTTTGATACCTGATCGATTATGAATTGTCGTAATTCGGCACAAACAGCATTCAGCTCTTCAACCGGAATTTTCTTTAAATCATCAGGGCTATCTATTTTGTTGAGATATTTATATTCCATACTATTTGAAAAAGGATACAAAAATAATGATTTTTTTTGGGCTTTTAATACATAATTTAAGTTGCCTGAACCATAATTATAACATTATAAGAATTGAATCAACTCACTGAAAGTATAAAATTTCAAGGCACTTATTTTCATTTTTAAAAAAATAAGATTGCCTTTATCATGACATATTTCAAACTCACATATTGTATGACCTGCAAGTTTTCCATTTATAAGCAAAACATAAAATTACAAGAATAAACAAAATAAAATCAACTGTGTTCACTTTTATCTATATTTATTTATCTTTGTAAGTCGGGGTTAAGAATGATGAAATAAAAATTAAAAATTGGATTGAAAACAGACTTGGGAAAGACTCAGTAAGAGTTATTTTCGAATAAACAATTTTATTGAAAAATACAACAAACCGTTTGATGCACAAAAAACTACTTGTCGAACATCCATCTGAAAAAGATTTTCGGTATAAAACTTCGATGATTAGTTTAAATTATTCGAAAACGTGATTTTAAATTGAATCCTAACACACAAGATATAAATAAATTTATCATTAAATAAAGCGTTTAAATTATAAAATGAAAAAATATTCAAACTTTTTATGCCAAATTATTTGCAGTTATCAATTTTTGATTTATCTTTGCACCCAAATTAATACAAAATGATTTTAAACGGAGTTAATAGCATTCTTATCAGTGTCGTGCTACTTTTGGTCGGGAATCAGAAGTGAGGATGGTAATTATGTATAAACCACAATGTATTATAAAAGCATAAAACCTTTCTCACTATACAAGAGAAAGGTTTTTTCTTTACACTCAGCTCAATTAGGGGGGGGGAACTCAAAGGGTAAGAAATTAGAACTAAATACATAAATAAACTGAAATAAATTTTCCTCTTTCAGTAAAGAAGTTGAAGATATGGAACTAAGAAGCAAATCAAGTACAGGCGGACGCCGTATGGCAGGTGCTCGAGCACTCTGGAAGGCTAACGGTATGAAATCAGAGCAAATGGGCAAACCTCTGATTGCCATAGTGAATTCATTTACTCAGTTTGTACCCGGACATGTGCATTTACACGAGATAGGACAAAAAGTTAAGTCCGAAATTGAGAAACTCGGCTGTTTTGCTGCCGAATTCAACACTATAGCTATCGACGATGGCATTGCTATGGGACACGATGGAATGCTTTATTCGCTTCCATCGCGCGATTTGATTGCTGACAGTGTGGAATATATGGTTAATGCCCATAAAGCCGATGCAATGATTTGCATCAGTAATTGCGATAAAATTACTCCCGGTATGCTTATGGCAGCCATGCGATTGAATATTCCAACCGTTTTTGTTTCGGGAGGGCCAATGGAAGCAGGCGAATTGGATGGAAAATATCTAGACCTTGTCGATGCCATGGTTCAAGCTGCCGATGACAATATTTCGGATGAACAGGTTCAGAGAGTCGAAAATGCTGCCTGCCCAACTTGTGGTTCATGTTCGGGTATGTTTACTGCAAACTCCATGAACTGTCTGAACGAGGCAATTGGACTTGCATTTCCGGGTAACGGAACTATAGTTGCTACACATGCCAACCGCCTGAAATTGTTCATGGATGCAGCAAAACTAATAGTTGAAAATGCCTACAAATACTATCGCGACAACGATGAAACAGTTTTACCCCGCTCAATTGCAACACGTGAAGCTTTTCTGAATGCTATGACACTCGATATTGCCATGGGCGGATCTACAAATACAGTTTTGCATATACTTGCAATTGCCCATGAAGCAAACGTAGATTTGACTATGGAAGATATGGACCGTTTATCCCGCATTACTCCTTGTCTTTGTAAAGTAGCTCCCAATTCGGAGAAATATCATATCGAAGATGTGAATCGAGCTGGTGGAATTCTTGGTATTCTTGCAGAACTGAATAAAGGTGGTTTACTTGATGCAGGGGTTTATCGGGTAGATGGATTAACATTGGGTGAAGCAATCAGCAAATATGACATAACTTTACCAGAAATTTCAACCGAAGTAGAAAATCTTTACAAGAGCGCTCCGGGAAGAAAATTTAATTTAGTAATGGGTTCGCAGTCAACACAGTATAAGGAACTTGATACTGATAGAAAAACCGGTTGTATTCGCAGCATTGAAAATGCTTACACAATTGAAGGCGGCCTGGCAATACTGAAAGGCAATATTGCACAGGATGGTTGCGTGATAAAAACTGCGGGTGTTGACGAAAGTATATGGAAATTCAGCGGACCAGCCAAGGTTTTCACATCGCAGGATACAGCCTGTACAGGAATATTGAACGGCAGCGTAAAAGCCGGCGATGTTGTTGTGATTATACATGAAGGTCCGAAAGGCGGTCCGGGTATGCAGGAAATGCTTTATCCAACATCGTATATCAAATCACGCGGACTTGGAAAAGCCTGCGCATTAGTAACCGATGGTCGATTCTCAGGTGGCACTTCCGGTTTATCAATCGGTCATGTTTCGCCCGAAGCAGCAGCAGGAGGCAATATAGGGCTGATAAAAGACGGTGATATTATTGAAATTGATATCGTTTCCCGATCAATTAATGTTAAACTTAGTGATGAAGAACTCAAAACACGGCGCGATGCAGAAACACAAAAAGGCAAAGATGCTTTTAAACCAAATGACCGTAATCGTGTTATATCAAAAGCACTGAAAGCTTATGCCTCTATGGTAAGCTCTGCCGACAAGGGTGCAGTGAGAGAGATAGATTGACTTACAATTTAACATTTACAATTTACAATTTAAACTGAAAATGGACTGTTGTCAGTTGACTGTCGTCCATTTTCATTAAACAAATATGAAAATAACAGGAGCAAAAGCAGTAATAGAATCGTTAATTCATGAAGGAGTTGATACGATTTTCGGGTATCCGGGTGGAGCAATTATGCCCACTTTTGATGCTCTGTACGATTATGATCATAAAGTTAATCATATTCTAACCCGACACGAACAGGGAGCAGCACATGCCGCTCAGGGTTATGCACGAGTTTCAGGAAAAGTGGGCGTTTGTCTTGTAACTTCGGGTCCTGCAGCAACGAATGCAGTTACCGGCATAGCCGACGCCATGCTTGACAGTACACCACTTGTAGTTATTACCGGACAGGTAGGCGCCGTTTTATTAGGCACAGATGCATTTCAGGAAATTGATGTAGTAGGAATAACTCAACCTATTACAAAATGGGCATATCAGATTAGAAAAGCTGAGGACATTTCATGGGCAATTGCACGCGCATTTTATATTGCCCGCACCGGTCGTCCCGGACCTGTAGTGCTCGATCTTACAAAAAATGCCCAGTTTCAGGAAATCGAATTCGAATATAAACCCTGTACGTTTATAAGAAGCTATATTCCGGTTCCCGAAATTAATCTTAATCAAATTAAACTGGCGGCAGAACTTATCAATGAAGCAAAAAAGCCTTATGCGCTTGTTGGACAGGGAGTAGTACTGTCAAATGCTGAAAATGAACTGAAGAATTTTCTTGAAAAAGCCGATATTCCTGCGGCATGGACACTTTTGGGAGCATCAGCCATGCCTACTGATTTTCGTCTGAACAAAGGTTTTCTGGGTATGCACGGCAATGTAGCGCCCAATATGAAAACCAACGAGTGCGATGTACTCATTGCTATCGGAATGCGTTTCGATGACCGCGTTACAGGCGATTTGAACTTTTATGCTAAACAAGCAAAAATTATTCATCTGGATATTGATGCAGCCGAAATAAACAAAAACGTTAAAGTTGATGTTCCTGTTTTGGCAAACGCCAAAGATTCACTTTCTGCAATAACAGCGTTATTAAAAGAAAACAAACATACTGAATGGATAGATTCCTTTAAAGAATATGATGAAAAAGAGTTTGAAGTAGTAATCCAACGCGAAGTTCATCCCGAAACAGGTGAGTTAACAATGGGCGAAGTAATACGTAAAATTTCAGAAGCCACAGAAAATAAAGCAGTTATTGTTACTGATGTTGGTCAAAACCAAATGATGGCTGCTCGTTATTCTAATTATTCACAAACCAGAAGTTTAATAACTTCAGGCGGACTCGGGACTATGGGCTTTGGATTGCCTGCTGCAATTGGCGCCAAAATAGGCGCACCTGAGCGAACAATAATTATGTACAGTGGCGATGGTGGTTTTCAAATGACCATTCAGGAACTTGGCACCATACTTCAGGAGCAAATAGGCGTAAAAATGGTAGTGCTCAACAATCATTTTCTGGGAATGGTACGTCAGTGGCAAGAAATGTTTTTCGACGAACGCTATTCTTTTACGCGAATGAAAAATCCTGATTTTGTAGCTATAGCAAAAGCATACGGCGTTGATGGAAAAGAAGTTTCGGAACGACACGAACTTGACGAAGCAATTACTGATATGCTAAAGGATGACAAACCCTATTTGCTTGTAACAAATGTTGAAATGAAAGGCATGGTTTACCCAATGGTGCCTGCTGGGGGAAGTGTAACAAATATTCTGCTGGGTGAAACTCCAAACCCATAACAGAAAAAAAAATCATAAGATTCAAAATTTTTTAAATAGATAACAATACTAACTTAATTCCCCCTTCAGGGGTTAGGGGTTTATGGAAAAAACATTATATACTATCACAGTATTCTCAGAAAACACGGTGGGTTTACTGAATCAGATTACCATTATATTCTCCCGTAGAGGCATGAATATTGAAACCCTTTCAGTTTCTCCTTCTGCAATAAGGGGAATTCACAAGTTTACAATTACTGTTTTTACTACAAAAGATTCAATTGAAAAAGTGGTTAAACAAATTGACAAACGAGTTGATATACTGAAAGCTTATTTCAATACCGATGATGATTTGGTGCATACAGAAATTGCACTGTACAAAGTATCAACGGAAAAATTGCTGCAGCAAGGTTCAATAGAAGAACTTATCAGGAAATATCACATAAGAGTACTTGAAATGAACGAAAACTTTGTGGTTTTCCAGAAAGCCGGACACTATGCCCAAACACAGCAAATGTTCGAAGAATTGAGCGAAACGATTGGTGTTTTACAGTTTATTCGTTCAGGTCGCGTTGCAATTACAAAATCGAAAGTAGAGCGTCTGAGTGATATGCTCGAAACGATTAAAAAATATGAGGTTTGATGTTAAGCACATAATTTCTACCAATTATTATCAATTCAGAATTTAATATTTTAAAACTTACAAATAATTTTAATCAGCATTTATTTAAAACAAAAAGTGCTAAAAAGTAAAAAAAATGGCAAATTATTTTAATTCTCTTCCACATCGCCTTAAGGTTCAGGAATTAGGCAAATGTGATTTTATGCAAGACTGCGAATTCGCTGACGGAGTTAAAAAACTGATGGGCAAAAAAATTGTAATCGTAGGCTGTGGCGCTCAGGGGCTTGCTCAAGGGCTAAATATGCGCGACAGCGGCTTGGATGTAGCTTATGCGCTTCGTAAAATTGAAATCGATGAAAATCATGTTTCTTATCAGAATGTAACCGATAATAAATTCGAGGTAGATACTATCGAAAACATGATTCCCAAAGGTGATTTGGTTTTAAATCTTACACCCGATAAATATCACACTTCTGTTGTGAATCAAATTATGCCGTTGATGAAACAGGGCGCATGTCTTTCATATTCGCATGGTTTTAATATTGTGGAAGAAGGAATTCAGATTCGCAAGGATTTAACAGTGGTTATGGTAGCTCCAAAATCTCCGGCTTCAGAAGTTCGCGCTGAATTTTTACGTGGTTTCGGTGTTCCTACGCTCATTGCAGTTCACCTCGACAATGACCCTAACGGCGATGGACTGGAAATAGCAAAAGCCTACTGTGTGGCTACAGGCGGCCATAAAGCTGGTGTATTGCATTCATCTTTTGTTGCCGAAGTTAAATCGGATTTAATGGGCGAACAAACCATTTTATGCGGATTGCTTCAGACTGGATCAATACTATCGTTCAACAAAATGGTAGAAAAGGGAATTGAACCTGCATATGCTTCAAAATTGGTACAATATGGCTGGGAAGTAATAACCGAAGCATTAAAAATCGGAGGAATTACTCACATGATGGATCGTTTATCGAATCCGGCAAAAATTGAAGCTTATAAACTGGCAGATGAACTGAAACAAATCATGACTCCGCTGTTCAACAAACACATGGACGACATTTTATCAGGTGAATTTTCGCGCACCATGATGGAAGACTGGGCTGCAGGCGACAAAAACCTTCTGACTTGGCGTGCTGCAACCGGTGAAACTGCTTTTGAAAAAACACCTGCCGGAAAGATGCAAATTACTGAACAGGAATATTTCGATAATGCTACGTTAATGGTTGCTTTCGTAAAATCAGGCGTTGAACTTGCCTATGAAACCATGGTAAGCGCAGGTATGAAACCAGAATCGGCATATTACGAATCGTTGCACGAAACTCCGCTGATTGCAAACACTATTGCACGTAAAAAACTGTACGAAATGAACCGAGTAATTTCTGATACTGCCGAGTATGGTTGTTACCTGTTCGATCACGCTTGTAAACCGTTGTTGGCTGATTTTATGAGTAAAATTGAAACCAATGTAATCGGCAAAAATTTCAACGAAGGAAAAGATGGACATGTTTATAACTTTGAGTTAGTTGAAATTAATGCTGCTATTCGTTCGCACTCTATCGAAGCAGTTGGTGCCAAACTTCGGGCGGCCATGACTGCCATGACAAAAGTGATTGAATAATAAACAAATTTAATAAAGGAAAAAGCCGCTCCAGATCATGAAGCGGCTTTTTTTATTTGCAAATGCTGTGTTTATAACATAATTTTCTGCGATTCTTTACCAACGCGAACAACATACATACCTTTGGGTAAATTATTCAAAACAATTGTTCCATTTTCAAGTTTGGTAGATAGAACTTTATTACCTATTGTTGAGAAAATTTCAACGGTTGTACCATTATTTACATTTTCAATTTTAAGCATTTTACCCGAAACTATTGCTTTAAATGAATTTTCAGAAACATTGGGTGTATCGGAAGTAGAAAACAATGCAGACCATGTATTTGCAACTCGTATACCATCTAATTTTAACGCCGGAGATACACCCGCAGTTGTACTTCCCTGACGTAAATTAATTGTAGTGATACCACCTGCAGGGAAAGCTCCATTTCCTGAATTATTTGTTATCCAACCGGTTGCAGGTTCTGCACCTAATGCAGGATTTACAATAAGTGATGCTGTTACAGTGGCAATGTCAAGTTTAACGACCAACAAGTATGTTGTATTCAAATCATAACTTGATGGTGTATAACTTGTTACAGTTGTTCCACCGGCAGTATTTAAAATTCCAAAAGCAATTTTTGCTCCATCTAGTTTAACAAAAGTCCTGCACCAGAAATTACTTCCTGTGGGCACATCGCCTAAGTGTAAAAAATAATCTCCGGATCCAGCAGCAGTGATATTAATCAACGCTGAAAAGTAAATAGTTCCGCTTGTAATTGCAGTAAAAGATCTGTTTAAATCCTCTCCTGATGTTGTCATGGTTATTTCGTTTCCAATTCCAGAATTAGGATATCCAGAATAAGTGATTGTTGGCTCAGTAATTTTTATTGGATTAAGAGTGCTTGGTGTAGCACCTGTGCCTACCCAACCATTTGATTTAAGATCTGTACCCAAAGTATAATTAAAATTCTCGCTAACAATTAATTGCGCTTGCGAAACCAAAACAAAAGCAATAAAAAATAATAAAAGTGTAATTTTTCTCATGTTGAATATTTTTTTTCTTTTTAATTAAATTGAACAAAATAGCATGCAAATATAATGCATATTTATTTCAAAAACAATAATTTTATTTTAAAGTTCATTTTAAAAACTTTCGTGTTGACTGAATTATGGTTTTTTTAAATCACTTCTCAAACAGGCATGTTGAAAACTACGCAAATGTATTTACACAAAACCAAAAAAAATCGCTACTTTTGCACTCTGTTTAAAATTGAAATGAATGTCCAAAATAAAACCCGATTATATATTTGAAACAAGCTGGGAAGTTTGTAACATGGTGGGAGGCATCTATACTGTGCTATCTACAAAAGCCTTCACACTTACAAAACAAGTAAATGACAAACTGATATTTATAGGTCCGGATTTTGATGAAAATCAGGAAAATCCACTATTCGAACAACAAGATGAATTATTTCCGGAATTGAAAACTTGGATGTTTACCAGTTACAAACTTGAAGTTCGTACAGGCAGATGGAAAATTCCGGGAAATCCGATTGCGATACTTGTTAAATTTCAGCCGCTGCTTGAAATCCGTAACGAGATTTATGGTACTGTATGGGAAAAAACCGGAGTAAATTCAATTGCCGCTTATGGCGATTATCACGAAGCTTCGATGTTTGGATGGGCTGCAGGCATTGTTGTCGAGGGATTTAGCAATTTTTACAACTTATTACCCAAGAATAATGTTATTGCCCATTTTCATGAATGGATGACCGCTTTTGGAATAAACTATCTCTATATTCATCAGCCCGCGATAGCTACAATTTTTACAACACATGCCACAACAATCGGCCGATCAATAGCCGGAAATCACAAACCGCTATATAACTACCTTCATGAATATAACGGCGACCAAATGGCTGAAGAATTGAATGTGGTTTCAAAACATTCAGTGGAGAAAACTGCTGCGCATATTGCAGATTGTTTTACTACTGTAAGTGAAATCACTGCACAGGAATGCAAACAATTGCTTGAACGTGCTCCCGATGTGATTACTCCCAATGGTTTTGAAGATGATTTTGTACCAAAAGGAAAAATTTTTACTGCTGAACGAAAAACTTCACGCGATTTGCTGACAAAAGTTACTGAAACGCTTTTTGGTCAGAAAATTGAAAATAATGCACTTTTTATTTCAACTGCAGGACGTTACGAATTTAAGAACAAAGGATTGGATGTTTTAATTGAAGCGCTTAAAT
>CAYQWD010000050.1:0-8516 GCA_964420955.1 uncultured Paludibacter sp.
ACTTTTACAACAACCAGTTGGTTAAAATTATTCCATTTTCGAATTTCTTATAACTTATCACAAAAACCTGATTTGTCCTGATATATGTTAAGTCCGCCTTAGTTTATGTATAAACCCATAGAGAAAAAGAATCACTTTGGCAATGACACACGTTCATATGTAAGCCAGCGGGTGTAGCTGCCATTTTCGGACAGGGTAGTCAGGTAGCAAAAACTGCATGTACAATAATGGAGATTTTGCTGGAAGATTAAGAGCCCCAAACCCCTAAAGGGGCTAAAAGAAAGAGAAAACGGACTTGCTTTGATTTTTAGGCAATTCCGTTTTTGTTACATGTAAATTTTAAAATCTTCTTTAGCTTGATTAGAGCCCTAATTTGTTTGTTAATTGAACTATTAATTCGGAAATATTAAAAGTAAAGCCATTTTACGTCCTGTAAAATGGCTTTCTAAAAAATGGGTTTGGCGAATTTACTTTGGTTGCCAGAAGCAAACTTTTGGTGAAACTATAGCTTCTTCGGCTTTCAGTTGTTTCATTGCTTTGTCTACTTCCTTACGGTCGAGTCCGGTAAGTTCTACTAATTTTCCGGCATTTACGGGAACACCCGCGTTTTTCATTGCTTCGAGTACTTTTTCTTTAGCTTCCATAACTTGTGATGTGTTAATATTAATCCGGGGCGAAAATAGTGAAAATTATGACAATCATCGAATATTATTGCGGACTTTTTTCAAAAAATCCTGCATGCGTGCAATATCTTTATTTTCTATTATATCCAGCAGCGTTTTTAATTCAGCACGAATATTATCAATTTGCTGAGGCGAGTACGGATTAAACAGAATTTCCGATAGCAGGTAATCATCCTCACCAAGCAGTCCTTTGGCTATATCCATGTGGCGTTTAAAAGTTGTTCCAGGCGCTTCCTGAGGCTTCATCACCGAAGCAAAAACCAGTGTTGATGCAAACGGAATTGAAAGTGAATAAGCAATGGTACGATCGTGTTCATCGAAACTGTATTCGAAAATATTTAACCTTAATGAACCGTACAAATCCTTGAAAAATGCTTTTCCCATGTGGTCCGATTCAGAGATAATAATAGCGCTTTGCGAACTCAGATTATCGAGTGTGGCAAAGGTAGGACCGAACATAGGGTGAGTTGATACATAGCGCATGCCGGTACTTTCGTAATAATCCTGTAAGCCTGTTTTTACGGATGCAATATCAGAAATGATACAATTTTTCGGTAAAAAAGGTAAAACATTCTGAAATGCTTCAATGGTGTATTTCAGGGTTACGCAATTTATAACCAATTCAGGTGCAAACTCCCGAATTTCTTCATACCGGGTCATTCGCAGTGTGTTGAATACAAACCGAAGTTTGCGTGCGTCAGTATCGAAAAGCGCTACTTCGTGCTGAAAGCACATTACATCGGTCAGAAAAGTGCCCATTTTGCCGGCACCAAGTATCAGTATTTTCATTTGATTATGAAATAGTAAAATGAAGAGTTTATGAAGACTCTTCATTTTAACTTATGAATTATTGCGGCAAAATTACAAAAAATATTTTCTTTACTTTATGAAAGTGATTTTTTAATTTGGTTTTTATTTAACCAATACTGTAATTTTATCCGCAATTTTCAGTGCAGTACTAAGTGTTGACAAATCCGTGTTCAGACTTCCATCTTTCCCTGAATAATGACTGTGCCCAACCGCTTTCATTACATATTCTTTCTTTTCATTCGTATCGAAATCGGCACAATAAACCACAGCAGGCTGGCTCGATGTTTTGTATTCGCGATCTTCGGGGTAACGGTTATTATGCCAGTAATCGTTCCAGTCCCACGACTGATTCAGTTCGAGCATAATTTTGTATTTACCTTTCAAAGGATTATCGGTAATAAAAGTCATAACAAATGAATTTTGCGGAGTAGCGCCGGAGCGGGCATCAATTTCGGGATTTTTTGGTGTGGGTAAATATGTACCGTTTTCATTTTTAATACCGCGTTGATGTGCCCAGTAAGGCAGGGCAGCGGGTCGCTGAATTTCACCAGGCATCCATTGGCCGGTTTTGCGACTGCCATGTTCAAAAACTCCTTTGCCAATACTTTTTGAAACGAAAAGAGTTTGGATAAATTTCCCGTTTTGGTCGGCAAGCCAAATTGCAAACAAGGGGTGATTATGATTTTTCCCTTTGTCGAATTTTAGCGTAATCACGGAGCAGTTTTCACTCGCCCCATAAAGGTAATTGTCTACAGGTTGTTGTTTTTTCTGCGCAAATATTGCCGAAAAAGTAAAAATGAACGATAATGTTAATATGTTTGTTTTCATAATTGTATTAATTGTTTTCTAATTTTCTTAATTTCCCAATTTCCCATTTATATTTTAACTATTAAACCAATTGTAGGCAAAATTGTTCCGCCAAAAGTTTCAATTACACGAAGTTCCTGTTTGTTCGGGTCGCCGTCCGGATCGGGAATAATACTTCCGTCCGGATTACGGTTGATATAAATGGGCGGACTCTGACTCTGAAAATTATACACATTCTGAATGTCGGTATACAAATTCAAAGCCCATTTCTTAAAGAAAAATTCCTTGTCGATACGTAGATCAAGCTGATGGCTGTTTGCCAACCTGTTAGCATTAAAATTATTATAGTCGAGATATGGCTGATTTGTAATATTCCACGCAGCTCTGTTTTTTGAAAGTTCTTCATCAATTGGAGAATAAGGTGCACCGCCCACGAAACGCCATCGGGTGGCAAGATTCCAGTTTGCACCGAATTTGTAATTTGCAATAAAGTTAAACAAATGTTTTGTATCCCACGATGAAGGGCGATAAATTCCAATTTTGTCAGTAAATTCACTGCGGAAAAACGTGTAAGTTGATGTCAAATTCAGATTGTTCCATTCCAGAATTTTTGTAAGAAATTCCACACCGTAAGCGCGTCCCTTTCCTGTCGAAATTATTTTTTCATCACCAATCTGACCATAATCTGCTCCTTTGCTGGCAATACTTATACCTTCTGCCACTGACATTGGATATTGATCGTAGAGTTTGTAAAATCCTTCGATCGTAAATCGGACTTTTTCCATCGGACGATATTCGAATCCCTTAATAATATGGTTAGAAACTATGTATTTTAAATCTTCATTCTGATTGGCAAGCGGTCCGTTGGTTGAATCACGAAAACCCATGGTAGTGTAAGCAGGCTGAGCAGCGTAACGTCCAATATTTGCATTGAAATCCCATTTATCTGTAATTACATACGAAGCGGAGAAACGTGGAGAAATCTGGTTCAGCGGATTTGCCATATTTTTATTGAAATTGTTACCCACCACACTGAATCCTAATGATAATCGCAATCGGTTGTCGAAAAACTCATCAGAAGCCTGAGCAAAAGCCTGATAACCCCACAAATTCAGTTCGGTAAAATAATTCAGTTCGTTTACTCTGTTGTTGAAAAACAGCCGGCGGAAAGTTTCATTATTGTAATGAGAATAGCGCAAACCGGCTCCCACTTTTATTTTTACTGGTAAATAAGGATAATCACGTTCAAATCTTAGCTTGTTCTCAGCTTGCTTCGATTCATCATTGTCCTGAAATTTGAAATTTGCGTTTCGCAACATGTTTCTGCTTAAAACCCAGTTGTCGATAAATCCATTGCCAAAATGTTTGTAAACTGCACCTACAGTATAGTTCCATTGTTTATAAATAGGTAAATAGCTTAGAAGATATTTT
Organism: uncultured Paludibacter sp.; assembly: GCA_964420955.1. GTDB lineage: Bacteria > Bacteroidota > Bacteroidia > Bacteroidales > Paludibacteraceae > Paludibacter. Next base: position 3,732 of record CAYQWD010000050.1, read on the forward strand.
TGCGCTTCAGTTCCTGTTTCCTGTAAGCCGGTGTTCAGTGTCAGATTATCTATGGCGCCAATTCCGATGAATGTAATTTCATTTTTTTTGTCGATTTCGTATTTGTATTTTACCTGAAAATCATTGTAAGTTGGCAAGAATGGTAAACCGATTGCCTGAAACAAAAATTGGAGATACGATTGACGGGCTGAAACTATGAAAGTGGATTTTTCTCCTATAGGACCATCAATGGTTAAAGCTGCATCGGAAGCTCCAACTGAAAGTTTTGTGCGTACCCGATCTTTACTTCCATCTTTCTGGCGAATTTCCATAACCGAACTCAATGCATTGGTACGATTGGCAGGGAAAGCTCCGGTGTAAAAATTTATTTCACGTACAAAATCCGGATTTATCACTCCGATTGCTCCACCCGAAGAACCCTGTGTGGCAAAATGGTTGATAACGGGAATTTCTACTCCATCAAGGTAAAACACGTTTTCTGAAGGTCCGCCGCCTCGTACAATCAAATCGTTTCTATTCGGATCGGTTGCGCCAACGCCGGGTAATAATTGTACAACTTTGGATACATCGCGATTGGCACCGGCGCTTTTTTCAATTTCCTGAACACCTACCGATAATACTGAAATTGGACTTTCTATACGTTTAAGGTTGAGGTTTTGTCGTACCACAACTTCCTGAATGGCAAATGCAGTTTCGGGTAAGGCTACATCCAAAAATACAGTCTGGTTTCCCTGTACCTGAATTTCGGAAGATACAGTTGTTTCAAAACCTACTGTACTTACCACTAACCTGTAGAATCCCGGCTTTATGCCCGTAAAAATATAATTACCATCAAGGTCGGAAGTTGAACCAATGTCGGTTCCCTGAATCAGAATGTTTGCAAATTCAAGCGGTTCATTGCTGCGGGCATTGGTTATTTTTCCTTTGATGGTTCCGTTTTGTGCAAAGCTTATTATACTTGCTGATATTAAAAGCGTTATAAATGTAAACCGTTTCATAAATTAGTTGTTTCGTATTTTTAATTATTGTTATTCTTATTAAAAGATTATATTTGTACCAATATGAACATTTATAGTTCAAAATTGTTCAAAATATACATTAGTTTTTTTGAAAAAATATTTTCCAAATAATTTAATTCAGTTTATGAAGTCGAAAGAAATACTTGTAGAAGTTATAGAACATTTGTATGCTTACGAAAGCACTTGCCATCAAACCGGAAGCCCATTGAATACGGATGAATTTGTTGGGTATCTGAATACGGTGCTTAAACCGCAGAGTTTGAAAAGAGATGAATTAAGCGGAGGCAAGGAGGATTGGCGTTCAGATCAAATAAGAGTTGACAATTCAGCAACTGATATTAGTATTTTAGTTGCTATAATGTTTCGCTACGCAAAGGGCTATATCAAGAAGGCTTTAAAAAACAGCATCTTGAATACAGCAGATGAATTTTCCTTTTTAATTACTTTGCTAACTTACGAAAGTATAACCAAAATTGAACTTATCAATCGGCAGATTATGGAGAAAACTTCCGGAAACGAAATTATTAATCGCCTGATAAAACTCGGACTTGTCAATCAGGAAAATAATCCGGAAGATAAACGAAGTGTTAAGATTAACATTACCTTAAAAGGAAGAACAGAATTGATGAAAGTATTGCCGCAAATGCAACTTGTATCTCAAATTGTTGCAGGTAATCTCAACGAGGACGAAAAATATACATTACTCTTTATTTTACGCAAGCTCGACAGGTTTCACAAAGATATTTTTAACCATAAGCGAAAATATGACCTTGCGGAATTAATTAAAGAAAAAAAATGATATTTATTAACCTGATTGAAAAAAACAAACATAAAATTACCTTTTTTAGGTTAGCATCTAAATGCATGGTATTATCTATTTGTTTTTAATTATCTGAAAATCATTCTTATATTCCTGCTCATTATGTTAATGAATGATATTCTATTTTATTGAACTTATGTCTATTGATTAAAAATAATGTGTATAGTTACTTTGCAGTTAATATGTATGAAAAGCAAAAAACAAATTAGCAAGTATATAAAAGCGAAAAGTATTATGAAAAAAATTCTCCTTCTATTTCTCATTCTTTATTCCACATCCATTAGTTTTGGTCAGCGTTTCATGGAAAAGCTCGATCGTAGTGTTGTGGCTCAAAAAGTTTCGAATGGTGTGTATGTAAACTGGCGCATACCTTCCGAAGAATGGTATAATACTGCATATAAACTTTACAGAGATGGAACACTTATATTCACCTCATCTGTTGCAGGTGCATCCAATTTTCTTGATTCGGGAGGAACTGTAAATTCAAAATATTCTGTATCGGCAGTAAAAAACGGAAACGAATCAGCTAAATCTGCTCAAGTTAACGTAATTAATAATCCATATTTTGAAATTCCCTTGCGCGATTTAAAAAAGTTTGGAAAGCAAGGCTATTTACCAAACGATGCCACAGCAGCCGATCTCGATGGAGATGGCGAATATGAAATTATCCTGAAAAGGTTAAAAAAAGACTGGTCGCAAGCTTGTACAGATTACACGTATTTCGAAGCCTATAAATTAAATGGAACTTTTATGTGGGCAATCGATGTGGGACCAAACATTACAATGGATGTTGAAATAAATATCGCTGCTTTCGATTTTGATGGCGATGGAAAAGCCGAAGTTTTCATGAGGTCATCCGATGGTACAGTTTTCGGGCTTGATATAAATAATCAAGGAGGCGTTTCTGTTGGCGATCGGGACGGCGATGGTTATATCAACTATCGATTAGCTCCTTTCAACGGAATTGGTGGCGATGGTTTTATGAATGCCGGTCCCGAATATCTTTCGCTAATCGATGGGATGACCGGAAAGGAACTTGATTGGAAACATTTTATTGCACGAGGCAATTCAAACGATTGGGGCGATGGTTACGGACACCGCGCCAATAAATTTTTCTTCGGTGCGCCTTATCTCGATGGTAAAAAACCAAGTTTATTTATCGGACGGGGAATTTACACCCAAACCAAAATGCAAACTTACGATGTGGTAAACAAAAAACTTGTTCCCCGATGGTTTTGGGAATCAGGACAATCCGGTACACTTCAAAAAGGTAAATGGGACGATTCGCCAAAAAGTTACTTTGGTCAGGGTTATCATAACTATACAATTGCCGATGTTGATGATGATGGAAAAGATGAAATTAACTGGGGTTCGATGACTGTTGATGATGATGGAAAACCCTTGTATTCAACTGAATTGGGTCATGGCGATGCACAGCATTACGGCGATTTCGACCCTTATCGCAAAGGGCAGGAAATGTTTGCCTGCAACGAATCGCGCCCCGGAACAAACCTGCGCGATGCAAAAAACGGAAAACTTCTGTACCGTAAAGTTGCAGCAAGTGATGTGGGGCGAGCCGGAGCCGGAAATATTTCTGATGCACACAAAGGAGCTGAAGTATGGGGTGGGGGAGTCGGTCTCTCAGCTACCGACAAAGTTGAGCTTACACATTTTGGAGTGGCCGAAAACTATTGTGTATATTGGGATGGCGATATATTACAGGAAATTCTCGATCATTCGTTCAACTCTTCAACAGGTACAGGACCGGGTCGGATTACTAAATTCAACGGTTACGGAAATATATCGACACTTCTTACTGCAGAGGCATATTCATGTAATTATACCAAAGGAACGCCATGTTTACAGGCTGATATAATAGGCGATTGGCGCGAAGAAGCAATTTGGTGGCGACCAGACAGTTTGGCATTACGTATTTATATTACACCTTATCAAACCAATCATCGTAATTATACTTTGATGCACGACCATCAGTATCGTCAAGCAATTTGCTGGCAAATGTGCGGATACAATCAGCCTCCCCATACAAGTTTTTATCTCGGGAGCGATTTCCCTGTTCCCATTCCTGCAAAATCAACAAACGGAAAATTAGTGTTAAATGGAACTTCTGGCATTTGGGATGCTTCTACTGCTAACTTCATTGATGGTGATGACGGACAGGGATTAATAAATGGAAATGCTGCGCCTGTAGTTTTTTCTAATGGAAAAAGTGTGCTTTTCGATGAAAGCAGTCAGAATAAAAATATTACATTGATGGAAAATTTGCAACCTGAATTACTTATGATTTCGGGTAACGATAATTATTTGCTATCCGGATCGGGCGTGTTAAGCGGAGCCATGATACTCGATAAAACAGGCGAAGGAACACTTACAATAAACGGAACACATACCTACAGCGGGAAAACCGATATCTGGGAAGGAAATTTATTTTACAACGGAAAACTTTCCAACTCTCCGGTTATTGTTCGTCGACATGCTGGTTTTGGAGGAAAAGCTGTTGTCGAAAACAATATTACCACCGAATTTAATGCTTCGATTTACCCGGGCGGATTGGCAAAGGCTGATACAATGAAAGTTACAGGAAAATTAAATCTTGTAAGCGGAGCAAAACTTATTTTCGATTTATCGGACAATCCGACAATTCCGGATAAGCAGGCACAGCGTTCAGATAAAACCAACGATTTTTTACAGATTGATGGAACACTCACGCTTGGTTCAGGTTCAATAATCGCGATTAACGAAATTTCAGATTCTTTATCGGAAGGGAAATATCTCCTGCTGAAAGCGCAAAATCTGAGCGGCAGTATTTCCGGTGTGAAAATTCAGGGAGCCGGCGGTCGCTCTGTTTCACTTAGTTATGATACCAACACTAAAGAATTGTATCTTGTAGTAGTTGGAACCCGCAGCGCTTCGGGCGTAGTATGGACA